>DNMB01000160.1:0-2209 GCA_003489485.1 Chitinophagaceae bacterium
AAAAAGATATTTGCTTACTTCTATTACTTCACCGGTCCCGGTCAGGATTTCACCAACCGTGGTTGGAGCGACACCCTCACGTATGTTCGTTCCAGATAAGCTGGTTTAGCAACGAATTCAAGGAGCTGTACAACATACAGCTCCTTTTTTTTACTCTATCTTTGCTTCAATAAATTTCAATATGGATCAGCAACCATTGCCAAACAATAGTCAACTCAATATTGAGATCTCCGAAGAAGTAGCCGAGGGAGAATATGCCAATCTTGCGATCATTACGCACTCAAACGCGGAGTTCGTGGTCGATTTTGTGAACGTCATGCCCGGAACCCCCAAGAGTCGGGTCAAGTCTCGCATTATTTTAACGCCTCAACACGCCAAACGTCTGATGCATGCCCTGACAGAGAATATACAGAAGTACGAATCGGTCAATGGGCTCATCAAAGACCTTGAGGAGATCCAACTGCCTCTCAACTTTGGCGGCCCCACCGCTCAGGCCTGAGGTAACTACTTTTAGTGCCAGTCTTTTTTCCAAGTCTATTTTACTCAGATCAGTCCCTCGTCTGCAAAACTGTAGTACCCCTGTTCGCTCACTATTACATGGTCGAGCATATGAATGTCCAGCAATTGAGCGGCCTCCTTTAGGCGTTGTGTGAGCTGCTCATCGGCTCGACTGGGCTGCAGGTTGCCTGATGGATGATTATGACAAACAATAATGCTTACCGCATTTTGCTCCAATGCTTTTTTTAAGATGATCCTGGGGTCGGCCACCGTACCGGTGATGCCCCCTTCGCTCACGATCTCAAAGTGATTGATCCGGTTGGCTCTGTTGAGATACAATACACCGAATACCTCTTGCTGCCGGTCTTGTAAACTGATCTGTAGAAATCTGGCAATATCACTGCTTTTGCATACTTGCGTTTTTAGCAGCGGCGGACCGGCATGACGTCTTCGCCCTAGTTCAAGGGCGGCCATTACCTGCGCGGCGCGCGCCTTGCCGATGCCCTTTATCCGTGCCATTTGAAGCGGGTGCATTCGGGCCAACTCGGAAAGGTTGTGCTTGGCCATGGCTAGTAGTTCACTAGCTAGCTCCATTGCACTTCGTTGCTTGTTTCCGCATTGGAGCAGTAAGGCGAGCAGCTCTGCGTCACTGAGTTGTTCACAGCCCCACTTGTAGAGTTTTTCTCGGGGTCGGTCATCGGGTAGAGGGGTCGATTTTTGCGCAGACGCTTTCATCGTATAAGTATAGGTTTTTGCAATGCAGTTAGCAAGGGGGAGATTTATTTACTATGGCCATCGGTATTGTCTATTTGGATCAATATCTTCGCACCAACAGTATATCCTCTGCTATGCAACACGCTAAAATCTTTGCCGGAACCGGCTCTCAGCAGCTGGCCGAACAAATCTGTAAACGCTACGGTACCCAACTCGGAAAGGTCAACATCCAGCGATTCAGCGATGGGGAAATTTGCCCTGTTTTTCTGGAAAGCGTAAGGGGCGATTATGTGTTTTTGGTGCAGAGCACCTATGCTCCCACCGACAACCTTATGGAGTTGCTTCTTATGATCGATGCGGCGCGTAGAGCCTCGGCCTACAAGGTCATCGCGGTAATGCCGTATTATGGATATGCCCGCCAAGACAGAAAGGACAAGCCCAGGGTGGCGATCGGTAGTAAGCTGGTAGCCAATATGTTAGTGGCTGCTGGAGCCGACAGGGTCATTACCATGGACCTGCATGCCCCCCAGATTCAGGGGTACTTCGACATCCCGGTGGATCACCTCGACAGTCATGCTGTATTTATCCCTTACATAGAGAGTTTAAAGCTGGAAAATCTTACCTTTGCGGCCCCCGACGTGGGAGCTACCAACCGGATCAGGGAGATCGCCAGCTACTTTAATGCCGAGATGGTGATCTGCGACAAACACCGGAAGCGGGCCAACGAAATAGCCAGCATGGTAGTGATCGGGGATGTTACGGATCGCGATGTCTTGTTGATCGACGACATCTGTGATACGGGCGGAACCCTCGCTAAAAGCGCTGGATTGCTAAAAGAAAAAGGAGCTCGCTCCGTGAGAGCCCTGATCACGCATCCGGTGCTGAGTGGTAAGGCCTACGAGAATATCGAAAACAGTGTGCTCGAAGAACTCGTGGTTTGTGACACGATCCCGGTAAAGGCAGTGGGTGGAAAAATAAAAGTGTTGAGCGTGGCCGA
>DNMB01000160.1:2586-9016 GCA_003489485.1 Chitinophagaceae bacterium
GTTCACTCGCAGCTGAAGAACAAGTGAACCAATAAAACAAAATAGCATGAACACAATTACAATCGAAGGACAACTGAGGACCGGATTTGGCAAATCAGCCACCCGTCAACTCCGCTCTCAGGACATGGTACCTGGTGTAATTTACGGGGGTGCGCAGGAGATCAATTTCTATGCTCCTGCTGCGGCTTTCAAAAATTTAGTGTACACACCAAGTTTCCAGTTTGCCGAAGTAAAGATCGACGGCAAGACGTACAAGACCATTCTCAAGGATCTGCAGTTCGACAAGGTAAACGACCATCTTACCCACGTTGATCTGCTCGAACTGGTAGAGGACAAAAAAGTGATCGCTAACATTCCGCTCAAATTCGTTGGTACGTCAAAAGGCGTAAAGGACGGAGGAAAGCTGGTCACCAAAATGAAATCACTCAAGGTAAAGACCTATCCCAAGCACCTGCGTGAGCAGATCGAGGTCAATATCGATAACCTCGATCTTAATGGCAATATCCGTGTAGAAGACGTTAAGATCGCCGAATACGAGATCTTGAACTCTCCTCGTATTCCCATCGCCTCTGTGGTGCTTACCCGCCAGTTGAAGCAAGAAGAAGCGGCTGCTCCTGCTGCCGGTGCGGCCCCTGCCGCTGCGGCTCCTGCTGCACCTGCCGCGGCTGCCAAGAAATAATACAACGGAACATCACTTCTGTAAAACCCGCATTTTTCGATGCGGGTTTTTTATTGGGGAAGAACGATATTTGAGCCTCGTATCATCATGAAAATACTACTGGTAGGATTAGGAAACGTGGGTGATGAATATGCGCACACCCGACACAACATCGGATTCGATGTGGTGAATGCATTCGTGCAGCGTCACCAGGGGCAGTTTCGGGTCGATCGTTTGGCCTATGTTGCCGATGTAAAATGGAAGGGCAAACAATTCGTTTGCATCTGCCCCACCACCTACATGAATCTGAGCGGTAAGGCGGTGAAGTACTGGATGGACAAAGAAAAAGCCGATATCGCCTCGCTATTGGTGATCGTCGATGATCTGGCCCTTCCACTCGATAAGATCAGACTCAAGCCCGGTGGCAGCGATGCCGGACACAATGGATTAAAAAGTATACAGGAGTCACTGGGTACCGTACAATATGCCAAACTTCGATTTGGGATCGGCAATGACTTTCCAAAGGGCAAGCAGGCAGACTTTGTATTATCCAAGTGGAAAAGTACCGAAGAGAAGCAGGTCTCAAATAAGATCATGCAATGCGTGGATGCCATCGAAGTGGTGGCCACGCAAGGCCTCGATGTGGCCATGAACCAATTCAATCAAAAAAGTTTTACCTGAAATATCCTTTATGAAGATCGTTTGTGTAGGAAGAAACTATGTAGCCCATGCCCGTGAGTTAGGCAATGAAGTGCCCACTGATCCGGTCATTTTCATAAAGCCTTCCACCGCATTGCTGAAAGAGGGAGCGGCCTTTTCCATCCCTGCCTTTGCCCACGAGATCCACTATGAGTGCGAGCTGGTGTTGCGCATTTCCGCCAGGGCCTCTCGTATCGCTGCCGGTCAGGGCATCAATTATTACGATGCCATAACGGCCGGTATTGATTTTACCGCGCGCGATCTGCAGCAAAAACTAAAGGACAAGGGACTACCTTGGGAAAAGGCGAAGGCCTTCGATGGTGCCGCCGTGGTGGGCGAGTGGATGAAGGCCGATCAATTTGTCAATAAGCGCGATATAAATTTCTGTCTCTATAAGAACAAATCTATCGTACAACAGGCCAGTACCTCGCAAATGATCTTTGACTTCGATACCTTGCTTTCTCATATCAGTGAGTATTTTACGCTTGAACCCGGCGATCTGGTCTTTACCGGCACGCCCGCAGGGGTGGGGCCTGTCGAGCCGGGCGATGTGTTGGAGGGTTTTATCGAAGACGATTCTGCTTTTGAATTATCCATACAGTAGTAGACTTACATCATGCATTCATCTTCTTCTCTGCTTCAGGCGTACGAGTTAATGTGTCAGGCTCATTCCATGGCCGCGATCTATGAGGCGAACCGTAATGTTTGCAAGTATGTGCATTCTACCTCCAGAGGGCATGAGGCGATCCAATTGGCTGCAGCGTTTAGTCTGCAGCCACACGATTTTGTAAGTCCTTACTATCGTGACGAGAGTTTATTGCTGGGGCTTGGATTTACCCCTTATGAATTGATGCTGCAACTGCTGGCCAAGGCAGACGATGCCTTCTCAGGAGGCAGGGAGTACTATTCGCATCCCAGCTACCAAGGAAAAGGAAAGCCGCTTATCATCCATCAGTCCAGCGCTACGGGTATGCAGGTCATCCCTACCACTGGCCTTGCGCAGGCGATACAATATTGGGAGACCTTGTTAAAGGGTTCGCAGCCTCCCGGTGTGGGCGTGCCCGGCTTTATGAATGCAGCCACACCACCCATTGTTATTTGCTCTATGGGAGATGCCAGTGTAACGGAAGGCGAGGTGAGTGAAGCGTTTCAGTTTGCCGTGCTCAAGCAACTTCCTATCATCTATCTGGTGCAAGACAATAACTGGGGCATCAGCGTAACGGCCGCTGAGGCAAGGGCCATGAATGCATTTGAGTATGCGGCCGGATTCAAAGGTATGGGAAGAGTACAGGTGGATGGATCCGATTTTGAAGCGTCATTCAATGTAATGAAAGAAGTGGTCACAACGGTGCGTCAAACGCGCAAGCCTTTCTTGGTGCATGCGCAGGTGCCGCTGTTGGGCCATCATACCAGTGGCGTACGGCGTGAATTCTACAGAGACGAAGCCGAACTGGCCTCTCACTTGCAGCATGACCCTCGTCCGAAATTGCGGGCCCGTCTACTGGCAGCAGGTATCTCCGAAGAAGAATTGATCTCAATAGAAGAGCGGGCCTCGAAACGAGTGGCCGATGATTTTGCAAAGGCGGTGGCAGCACCCGAACCCGCTATAGAAAAAGTGAGCGACCATGTGTTTGCCCCCACACCGGTGGTCGAAGAAAAGGGGGAGCGGGCCCCTGCGGGTGCAGCAAAGATCATGATGGTTGATGCTGCCTTGTTTGCGATAAAGGAGATCATGCAAAAGCACCCCGAGGCACTGCTTTACGGTCAGGATGTAGGCAAACGACTGGGTGGTGTTTTTAGGGAGGCCGCTACCTTGGCCGATCTCTTTGGAGAGCACCGTGTATTTAACACGGCCATACAAGAAGCCTATGTGGTTGGATCGACCGCTGGTATGTCGGCTGCGGGCCTGCGACCCATCGTTGAGGTGCAGTTTGCCGATTACATTTATCCGGGATTCAATCAACTTGTTACTGAACTTTCAAAGAGCTGTTATTTGAGCAATGGAAAGTTTCCTGTCTCTATGATCTTGCGTGTTCCTACCGGCGCTTATGGAGGAGGAGGGCCTTACCACAGTGGGTCGGTAGAGACCACACTGCTCTCCATTAAAGGGATCAAAGTGGTCTATCCTTCTACAGCAGCCGATATGAAGGGGCTAATGAAAGCGGCATACTATGATCCCAATCCTGTGGTCATGCTTGAGCACAAAGGATTGTACTGGAGTAAAGTGCCCGGAACCGAAGAGGCCCGCACACCCGAGCCCGATGCGGATTATATTGTTCCGCTTGGTAAAGGACGCATCGTACAAAGCGCCAAAGAACATCATATACAATCCGGTGAGTCTGCGGTCGTGATCACCTACGGAATGGGAGTGTACTGGGCCAAAGAGGCCAGTCTTTCGTTGCCCGGTAAAATAGAGATCGTTGATCTGCGAACCCTTTTTCCACTCGACGAAGAGTTGGTCTACGAAAGGGTGCGGGCCCATGGAAAATGTTTGGTGCTTACCGAAGAGCAGCAGCTTAATTCATTTGCCGAGGCACTGGCAGGACGAATTGGAAAAAATTGTTTTACCTCACTTGATCAACCCGTAGAAGTCTTAGGCGCTTTGAATTTACCGGCCGTTCCCATGAACATGGAACTGGAAAAAGCAATGCTTCCCACTGCGCAAAAAGTAAGTCGGGTACTCGATCAACTGTTAAGAGGATAACGTTACTCCTTTTTTAGCTGAAGTCTGATCTGCAATTCTTCGAATTGCTTTTCATCGATCGATGCGGGTGCATCGAGCATTACATCGCGTCCTGCATTGTTCTTAGGAAAGGCAATAAAGTCACGAATACTTTCACTGCCTCCCAAAATGGCGCAAAGTCTGTCAAAACCAAAGGCGATACCTCCGTGTGGTGGAGCACCGTACTCGAAAGCACCTAACAAGAACCCAAACTTGTGCTGTTGTTCTTCTTCGTTCATGCCCAGTGCGGCGAACATTTTCTCTTGTAACTCACGTTGATGAATACGAATGGAGCCGCCTCCAATTTCGTTTCCGTTGAGCACCATGTCGTATGCATTGGCTTTGATGCGGGCATAGGGATGGCTGAGGTAATTAGCAGCATCGGCGATGACCGGACTGTTGCCGATCATCGTTTGTATCTGATCGGGTTTGGGAGAGGTAAAGGGATGATGACGGGCCACCCAGCGGTTACCCTCTTCGTCGTATTCAAAAAGGGGAAAGTCTAGCACCCAGCATAATTTAAATTCGTCGGGTTTACGCAGGCCAAGACGCTGTCCGAGCTCGAGCCGCAATTCGCTCATGGCCTTACGGGTACGCTCTTCTTTGCCGGCCAGCAATAAGATTAGGTCGCCGGGTTGAGCAGCAGCTGCCTTGGCAATCGCTAACAGTTTTTCGGGGGCATAAAATTTATCGATACTGCTCTTGCACGTTCCGTCTGTCAGATACTTGATAAAGGCCAATCCCTTCATCCCGATCTGGGGTCGTTGTACCCATTCGGTAAGTTCATCGGTCTGTTTGCGCGAGTATTCCGCCGCACCGGGCACGGCAAGCGCCAATACGGTTTCCGCCTCATCAAATACCATAAAGCCAGCACCCTCTATTAACAAGCGGTGATCGGCTCTTTCCGCAAAGACCGTATCTGGTTTTTTTAGATTCAGCAGGGGCATTGCATAGCGGATATCGGGCTTATCGTTTCCATAGGTCCACATGGCCTCTTCCCAGCTAAGACGGGCAATGGGTTCGTTATAGTCGATCTGTTTGACCTCTTTGAAAATGGAGCGGATCATTCCCTCGAACATATTGAGGATATCTTCTTGCTCCACGAACGACATCTCACAATCGATCTGGGTAAACTCGGGTTGTCGGTCGGCTCTGAGGTCTTCGTCGCGAAAACATTTTACGATCTGGTAGTAGCGATCATAGCCACTCACCATGAGCAGTTGTTTGAACGTTTGCGGTGATTGTGGCAGCGCATAGAACTGTCCGGGATTCATACGAGAAGGCACTACAAAATCACGCGCACCCTCGGGGGTCGACTTGATCAGAAAGGGTGTTTCAATGTCCATGAACTGCTGCTGGTGCAAGTAGGTGCGAGCCGCCCGGTTTACGGCATAGCGCAGTTCGAGGTTGCGGCGAACGGCAGGTCTTCTCAGGTCCAAAAAGCGATATTTCATTCGCAAGTCATCTCCTCCGTCGGTGTCGTCCTGAATAGTAAAGGGTGGAACAGCGGCCCGGTTTAGTATGGCAAAAGAGGCCACATCGATCTCGATCTCTCCGGTGGGCAATTGCAAATTTTTATTGCTTCGCTCAATCACCACTCCTGTTACTTGCAGCACAAACTCTCTACCGAGAGGAGAGGCCTCTAATTGGGCATTGACGTTCTCACCAAATAGTAGTTGCGTAATGCCATAGCGGTCGCGCAGGTCCACAAAGGTGATCGAGCCGTATTTGCGAATGGTTTGCACCCATCCGGCCAGTTGCACTTGCTTGCCTTTATCGCTTATGCGTAATTCTCCACAGGTATTCGTTCTGTACATGATGTCGTGCTTATGCCAATGATCAAAGTGTAGGGGTTCTTTTCTGTCTTATTTCTTGAGTGCGCTGAATTAAATAGTAGTGTAGCAAGATCAATGAGCCCAATGTAAAGGGGATCATTGAAAGTTGCTTTCCGGTCATGATATCAAAAAAAATCTCGTTGTCTCGTTTAATGAACTCCATGATCATCCAGGTACTGTTGGCGCAGATCCAAAACGTAACGGCGAGGTTGTGCGCCAGCTCGGAGGCAATGCCACGCGTTCTCCAGGCAATGAAAATGGCTACAAACAAAGTGGGAATAATCATTCCGATGCCCATTATGGTCCAACCCATACACCAGCTCAGGTCTTTGATGATCCAAAAAACAATGTGTAGGTTCTCCATTCTTCGATACTTGGCCGGTATCGAGTAAAGGGATTCGGGGGGCTCCTGCAGGTTGTTCGTCATAGCGACCGAAAGGTAAGAAAGTTGTGAAAAAATGCGCTCAATTTCTCGCAAATCGAGAGAGGCTCGCCTCGGGGTGAATAGGCTGTTGG
>DNMB01000160.1:9310-9602 GCA_003489485.1 Chitinophagaceae bacterium
AGGCTCGCCTCGGGATGAATAGGCTGTTGGTGCAGGAGGTGCTGCACCAGCTGTTGCGCAAAATAAGGGGCCAGTGAGCAGCCCTTGGTTCCCATGCCACCCAGTAGCCCTATGTTGGGATGCGCATCGAGCATTCCTACAAAAGGTCTTCTCTCCTTTGAACCCGGTCTAATCGCTGCCCAGTGGTCTACGATGGTAAAGGGTAGTTGTAGCCAGTCTCGTAGGGTTTGTGATGTGGATCTACGAAAATTATCACTTGGGTGCAGATCGGTAAAACTCCATTCATAACTTG
>DNMB01000160.1:9915-11015 GCA_003489485.1 Chitinophagaceae bacterium
AACTCCATTCATAACTTGATCCCACCCACCAATGCCCGGGAGTGGATAGGGGAACCAGGGTCAGCGGCCCTTTGAACACATGCGAAGCCGGTAGTCCGGGGATCGCTACGATCAGGGCCTCGCCCTTGACCGGTGCAAAGGGTAAGTGGTCAAAGAAGGGGTTGTCGTGTGCCCCGACGCCATCACAAAAAAGAAGATGATCGCATTCAATGCCATCAAATCGAAGTCCGTTCAATGTTTGCTCCAGGCCGTTGGCGGTAAATTTCTTCTCGATCAGGCGTCCCTTGCGTAACAGATGATTTTTATAGCCTGAAAGCAGTTGCTCGAGTCGTATCTGGTAACTTTTTTTAATGATGCCATAGCCTTCGGGCGCCAAAAAGGCATCTGCTCCGACTGGTACATCGACAGGCATTTGCAAGTAGGCCTCTGCTTGTGTGGCGCGCTCTTGAAAGATGGACCTTGTATCGGGATGCAAAAAAAATTGTACGATGCTGCGCTCTTCGATAAGTTCAGTATGTAGTAGTTGGCCCAATTGTGTATAGTGAGCGAGCGCAAAGGGCATGAGCTCTTCGATTAGCCAGGTGGTAACCAATCTTCTTCCGGTCACCGGGTTAATCAGGCCTCCGGCTTGCCGAGAGGCGCTCGGAAGATTACCCGGATCGAGCACCAAAAAGTCTCTTTTTTCCTGCTCTAAAAAATAACTAAGCCAGGTACCGCAAAGTCCCTGACCCACTAGCAGAAATTCAGTTTTCATCGGGCAAAGGTAAAGGAAGAAGCTTGGGGTATTAGTCAATCAAGATGCTGCTGGTTCCTGTGCGAAACACGCGACGGGTAGCATTAAAAAGCAACAGGTGGCAGGCCGGCACCAAAAACTCACCGGGATAGCGGGCGGTGAACGGGTAGTCCCATTGGTACACGCCCGGTGTAAGACCATAAAGCGTCATGCTGATGGCAGTATCCGACTTGAGTTTTTGTATGATCGATCTTGGCTTTCCTTTTTTGATAGATACGCTGTTGTCAGTTGATTGTAATCCGGCCGAAATAGGAAGCAGTACCCTGCAGCTATCTGTTTTTTTGTCAATGACAATGGTAAAACGAAG
>DNMB01000035.1:0-1328 GCA_003489485.1 Chitinophagaceae bacterium
ATGATGAGCATTGACGGCAAAGAGAATATACAACTGACCGAGCAAACGAAAGGAGTAGGTCAACCTTCTTGGAGCCCCGACAATAAATACATTTCTTTTCTTTCGAAAGGCAAAACAGAAGAGAGCTCCGCGCAGATCTTTTTGATGAATCGTAAAGGAGGTGAACCAATTCAACTTACCAAGATAAAGGGCGAGATCTCATCTTACCGATGGTTTCCTGATGGTAAAAGCATTTTGCTGGAGATACTGGACCCCTCCACAGCCGATACGGCAAAGACCAAGATCAGAAAACCGTATGAGATCCGCAGATATACCTTTAAGAACGACAGCGAGGGATATCTCGACGAGCGAAAGACGCATTTGTACGTTTATCATATCGATTCAAAGAAACTTGATACGCTCACTAGCGGAAAATTCAATGAGACCGATGCCACGATAAGCGATAATGGAAAGAAGATTGCGTACGTTAGTAACGTTACAGAAGACCCGGATAAAAATGAAAACACCGACATTTTTCTTTACGATATCGATACTAAATCGTCAAAGCAGATTACGACCTATGCCGGAGAAAATGGTCTTCCAAGATTTAGTCCAGGCGGTCGCTACCTCTCGTATACGCAATCCACGACCGAAAGCGGTTTTAACATGTACGAACAGTCTCGCCTTTGGCTCTATGATCTCACATCGACCACTGCTCGCTGCCTATCTGAAAATCTCGATCGTTCCGTTGGAAATGCCAATTGGTCTCCTGATGGACGATTCATCTACTCAATCATAGAAGATGATCGAAAAAGAAATATTCTGCGCTTTGATGTTACGGCCGCAACAACCGAATACGTTACCGATAAAGAGGGTGCTTTTAGTTCGCTAGAGATCGGCAAAGACGGAAGAATGATTGCTTTATTCAGCAACTCGGTAACGCCAAATGAGATTTATAGTGGTACGAACGGAACGTTCACAAAAATTTCCAGTTTCAGTAATGAGTTTTTAGCACCGCTGAAACTCTCGCATGTGAGCGGCTTTAGCTGCCAGTCAGTAGATAAGAACACCGTCACCGGAATTCTCTATTTGCCAGATAGCACCGCACGTAAACTTCCACTCATTCTTTACATCCACGGTGGGCCCGTTGCACAAGACGAGTATAGCTTTGATATGACCCGCCAGATCATGTCGGCGGCAGGATATGCCGTAGCGGCCGTAAACTACAGGGGAAGCAGTGGAAGAGGAATGGCGTATACAAAAAGCATTGCCGGTGACTGGGGAAACAAAGAGGTAAAGGATATTATCGCGGTAACGGACTATCTTATTCGTGAGGGCTATGTTGATCC
>DNMB01000035.1:1714-3198 GCA_003489485.1 Chitinophagaceae bacterium
ATTGCAACAGATAAACGTTTTAAGGCGGCGGTCAGTGGGGCCGGGAGTTCACTGCAGCTCTCCATGTATGGCTCTGACCAGTACATCAAACAATACGAAGAAGAACTAGGCAAGCCTTGGAAAAATCCTAAGAAATGGCTCGATCTGTCTTATCCGTTCTTTAAGGTAGAGTCGATTCGCACTCCTACGCTCTTTATGGCCAGTGAAGACGACTTCAATGTACCGGTTATTGGTGCGGAACAAATGTACCAAGCGTTCAAGTCTACAGGAATTCCAACTGAACTTGTCATCTACCCCAACCAACATCATGGCATTAGGGTTCCGAGCTATATCATTCATAGACATAACAAGCACTTGGAATGGTTTGGCCGATACCTAAAATAAAAAGAACGATAAGTAGTTGCATATGAAAAAGTCGTATTTGCTGTTTTTTTTATTTTTTACTTTTTGTAATCAACTGAAGGCACAGCAAGAAGAAGTAGCTGTCAAAGTTGTTATACAACGACTCTTTGATGGGATGCGTGCTGGAGATTCCGTTGCTATTTTATCGGTATTCACACCTAGGGCCATAATGCAAACGATTACGATCGACAAAGAAGGTAAGACTACAATACAAGAAGATGCGGTCACAAACTTTGTCTCATCCATTGGCAGATTGCCGAAAGGAGCGGCAGATGAACAAATCGTTTTTGAAACGGTCAAAGTAGACGATGATCTCGCCATGGTGTGGACGCCATATCGATTTATCTTTAATGGAAAATTCAGCCACTGCGGTGTCAACTCTTTTACACTGGTCAAACTCAACGGTGAATGGAAGATCAATTATGTGATCGATACGCGCAGAAAGCAAAACTGCGAATAATGCTCACATAACATGTATTCAATAAACTAACACCATGGAACAAGACATTCGCTACCCTATTGGCCGTGTACAATTGGTAGAGTACAGTGATGAACAACGGTTACGCTGCCTCCAAGAGATTCAAGCCTTACCCGACCTATTGGACTATGCGGTACAAAACCTAGATGAGGTACAGCTGCACACCCCATACAGAGAAGGGGGATGGACCCCCAACCAGATCGTGCATCACTTGGCCGACTCTCACATGAACGCCTTTATTCGTTTTAAACTCGCCTTAACTGAAGAGCAGCCGACCATTAAACCCTACGACGAAAAACAATGGGCCAACACTATCGATGTAGCCGATATGCCCGTCAATGTTTCAATTACGCTTCTGCATGCTTTGCATCGCCGTTGGCATAAACTTTTGACTTCGCTTACAAAAGAAGACTTGTCGCGAACTTTGTATCATCCCGAGCAACAGCGTACGATGACCCTTTGGACGATGCTATTGATTTACGCCTGGCACGGTAAACATCATGCTACACAAATTATCAATAATTATGAAAAGCATTAAACTGCTGGCAATCGCCCTGCTTCTCACCCTCGCTAACATGTCCACAGAAGCCCAACGGCTTAAAAG
>DNMB01000035.1:3397-3585 GCA_003489485.1 Chitinophagaceae bacterium
TCATCAAACGTATTGCTCGATAAAAAATAATACAACCTGACAAGATGATAAATACCCAGGGCCAACGCTAAACCGTAAGCAAGCCGGCGATTATAAAAAAAGGATCGCAGATAGTCGCGTTGCGTAACCAATTCAAATAGCATAAGGAAAATCAAAAAAACACAAAATAAAACCAGCACCGGTCCAAA
>DNMB01000035.1:3607-5886 GCA_003489485.1 Chitinophagaceae bacterium
TCTTCGTCCGGATCAACATTCGGCTACTTTGAGGGCGTACGAAGAATTGAAGCGGTGCTTTATTTTTTCTTCTTCTTTTACTAATCTCTCTAGCTGCTACTGCCAAATAGATCCTTTAATGATAGCATCTAGGGTGTTGCTAGAAAGAAAATACCAAAGCCTTACAATATGATAGAGTGCGAGCGACAAGGCTAGGCCATAAGCAAGCCATCGACTGTAAAAAATTGAGCGTAAGTAATCACGCTTTGTGATCAATTCTATTGTTAATAACAGCAACAAAAAAATACAGAATAAAACAAGTGGTGGTCCGAATAAGTGGTACCACACACTTTTATAAAGATCCCCCTGGTACAAAAAGATCAACGACTTGGTAATGCCACAGCCTGGACAAGGCAGCCCGGTCAACATTTTGAACGGACACAACGACTGCGCATGCTCAATGTCTCCATGACCAAAGGCATCGATGAGGTAGGGAATCAGAAGTGTCAATGCGGCGGCAGCTATGCCGAGCAACTTTCTTGCATCCCGCTTACTTATATAACTTGTTGATATCACCTTGAACGATCATTGCGGCAACCATTGGAAAAATAAGTCCCAGAACGAGAAGCAAAACGGTCTCATCTTTTTTGACGACGCCGATCTGCTCATATACGCGGGGAAGGGCTTCTTTGCCAGCGAGATAATAGAAGTAGAGGTTCACGGGCATGCAACAGCCGGCAAATATCGCTACGGGCTGAGAGATCACCTCTTTGCCCGCTACGGCGTTGAGCACTTCGGCGGTCTTTATGTTCCAATAAATTAAGTATAACCCACAGGTGAGAAAACCCAGTAGTAAGACAACGATAGGCTCATTTTTGAAATAAGGGATGTTGTTAGACATAAAAATTTGTTGATTTTGGTTCTGATAATGGTTGATTAAATATAGAACAAAATTCTAATTCCTTACAAGACACACGCAAGCTTTTTGTTATCTTCATACCAATCATACGCTATGGAAAAGTACTGTTACCAGAGTAGCCGTCGCGACTTTTTGCGTAAGTCGGGTACATTGGCTGCGTTTTATCTGGCACCCACCGTTTTAGTGAATGCCTTTCCGATAGAAAAGGCGATTCCGCTTCCGGTACCCAAAGAAAAGATCAAATTGGTCATAAATGGCGTGGAGCGCAGCGCCGAGGTAGACAGCAGAATGACGCTGCTCGACTTTTTGCGCGAACAGCTTGGACTTACGGGTACGAAAAAAGGCTGTGCCATGGGCCAGTGCGGTGCTTGCATCGTACACATTGACGGAAAGAGAATGAACAGCTGCTTATCGCTGGCCATGTTCAACAATGGAAAAAGCGTTACAACGATCGAAGGACTTGCCAAAGGAGATGAGCTACATCCGTTGCAGGAAGCCTTTGTAGTAAACGATGCCATGCAATGTGGCTACTGCACACCGGGCCAGATCATGTCGGGTATTGCCTGCATCAGAGAAAAGCGTGCCGGCAGCAGAGAGGATATTCAACGCTACATGGCGGGCAATATTTGCCGCTGTGGAGCCTATCAAAACATAGTAGATGCTATTGCGTCTGTTCAAGCTTCTGGAAAAGCCGTTTAAACTTATTGCCTTATTCGACAACCATGGAAAAAAACGTAGTACTAGAAAACGATAGCCCCAGGGCAGATGCGGTAGAAAAAGTGACCGGAAGGGCAAAGTATGCCGCAGAGCACCGCATCGAAAATGTAGCCTATGGCGTTTTTGTTTGCAGCACCATCGCCAAAGGGACCATTCTCTCGATAGAAGAAGCTGCCGCAAGGGCGGCTGATGGTGTATTGGATATCATCTCTTATAAAAACTGCCCGGCCACACCGGGTTACGAACCGCTGCTTCCCGACGGAAGTAAAAATCCAAGACAGTGGTGGGGATTAAAGGTGCTCTACGATAATGCGGTAAGATTCTATGGACAACCTGTGGCCCTAGTGGTGGCCGATAGTCTCGAAAATGCGAACGCAGCTGCGCAGCTTCTTACGGTACAGTATCAGAGCGAAGCTTTTGAAACCGACTTTCACAAAGCGAGAAAAGATCCTTCTAAATTAAAAGCCAGTGGGACCTATTCGAGAGGCAATGCGGCAGCACTAGAGGGAGCGGCCGTAAAAGCAGAAGGCGAGTTTACCATTCCAATCGAGGTCCACAGCCCCATGGAATTGCAAGCCACCATTGCCGTATGGGAGGGTGATGATAAACTAACGGTGTACGATAAAACACAAGGGCCTAAATCGATGCAGGGCACCTTGGCGAG
>DNMB01000072.1 GCA_003489485.1 Chitinophagaceae bacterium
GGCCGCCTCTTGCAGCGCCTCCCTATTGAGCGTGTACGGAAAGTACCAAGCCCTGTCCTCTAAAAAAGGATCCTTGCTGCGGTAAATAAAGTATTCATAGACGCGACTGCTTGCATCAAAACGACAATGAGCATCGTCAGCGACTTGTTTTACAGACCTCACAACAATATCACTGGGTAATATGGCATTGATCTTATAGACGAATTGAGGATGCAGCGGTGATTCAAAATCAAAATGAAAAAAATTCTGCAACGCATGCACGCCGGTATCGGTGCGCGAGGAGCCCGTCAGCACCACAGCATCACGTTGCAGTGTGCGAAACGCCTGCTCGACCTCTTGCTGAATGGTATTGGCATTTTCTTGTGACTGAAAGCCGCTGTACGCGGTTCCGCGATAGGCCACCTCTAAAAAATAGCGGGCCATTATTGAAACATCTCTTTGAACCGATCGGCAGTGCCACTGCTGCCAAAGACCGATACCAGTGAAAGATAGCGCTCACGCTCTGCCGTTTGTGTCCAGAACTCCAATAAAAAATCATATTTGATTTCGTCGGTAGCAAGCAACATGGCAAGTGTCTTTACTTGTTCGATCGTAAAGCAACGGCCGTTGATGAACGCTCTGACCACAGCAACTTTTGACGTTTCGGATTTGGCTTCTTCTGTCTTTGTTACACATTCCTTGAATGCTGCTTCGGTAAGGATCGATGTACAATAAGAAGGAACGGGGATCACTGCAGGTTTCGGCTCGGGTGCAGGCTTCTTCTCAGGCACTGGTTGCGGCTCGAGCAAAGGCTTCGAATCGGGAGTAGGCTTGGGCTGAGGAGCGGGCTTCTCTTCCGCTACGGGCTTTGGTGATTCAGCAAGCAAGCTACTATCACCAGAGGCTTTGGCTAGTAATACGGCAAAATCCTCTTTGTTCGTGGCACCGATCGGCTCAGCTCTTGTATTGGTCGGACGCTCAGCATAGGTAACAAGCAGTTGACGCCAATCCAATAACCCCCACCCCTTGTCACCGTAGTCCTTTAACAGATAACCCTGGTCGCTACCTTGTGTACGCACAACAAATAGTTGATCGGGTTGCTTCTTATCAGGGAACGAGACAGCAAGTTGCAACACAGTGTCCGTGAGATTAGAGACAATAAGGTATCCTGTCTGAGAAGAACGAAGTGTCTGGCCTTTACAGCTTACGGAAAAAGCAGTTGCCGGCTCGGATTGCACATAAATAAAAAAAGGAGATTGGGCACTAAGTCGCAGCCCTGCTATGACCGCCCACGCTATGAGTACAAAATGTTTCATCGTTTTTGTTACCACTTACCGCCGGCACCACCTCCACCAAAGCTACCGCCTCCAAAACCACCGAATCCGCCGCCGCCAAAGCCGCCTCCTCCAAATCCACCGCCTCCAAAACCACCACCTCCTAAAAAGGTGCCTCCGGTCCATCCACCAAATCCTCCACCGCGACGTCTTCCACCACCGCCGCCAAAGAGCATGGACAACAGCAATAATGCTATGATGATCACAACCGGCGGAATGTCTCGTTCTTTCTTTTTGCGTCTGGCAGGGACCTTGTACTCGCCTGCTGCCGCTTTTATGATGGACTGCACCGCTTGCTCGAGTCCGCGGTAGCGCTGCCCCTCTTTAAAATTATAAATGATATCGTTTTCAACAATGGCCTTTGCTACCACATCTGGGATAGCGCCTTCCATCCCATAGCCGGTCGCGATATAAGCATCTCGGTCACCCGACTCGCCCCCGGTAGAAATAAGAATTACCACTCCGTTATTGAATTGCTTACTGCCCACCCCCCAACTTCTCCCTAAGGCGGTAGCAAATTCATTGGCCGTGTAGTTTTGCAAACTTTCGACCACTACGACGCAGATCTGGGTAGAGGTGCTATCATCATAAGAGACCAACACTTTCTCTAGTTGATCAGCCTGCGCCGGAGTCAAGAAAGATTTACCTGCAGTGAGATCGTTATACAACACCGCCGGAGTGGGGCGAGGCGGCAATACAGATTCGATCTGCGCAAAAAGCAGCTGAGCCGAGAGCACGATCCAACAAAACAAAACTGCTTTTCTCATGATTTTCCAAATAAGATCTCGTCAGATAACTCATTGCTGTCGCTATGGCGGTCGTACGGAAAATGCTGATGCAATGCCTCGCCTATAGCTCCAACACAACTGATCAGACCAGCCAGATAATCTTCTTTGCTAAAAAGCCCCAACATTTCCTGCACGCGAGTTTGCCAATATGAGTGACCCAGCTTTTCATAAATACCCTGGTCGCCCCAGATGGCCAGCTGATGATCTTGTGTTGCGATATAGATGAGCACAGCATTGCGTTGCGCCGTTTGCTGCATCTTCTGCTCAAAAAAGATCTCTGCAGCACGGTCCGTGGCATCCATATAGCGACAACGACGCTCCATGAACACCCGGATCTCTCCGCTGGTACGTTGTTCAGCCTGACGAATGGCTAGCAGTAATTGCTCTTGCTGCGCTGCTGTCAAAAGCGGCTTAGAAGATGTAAAAAAATTGAACAAGCGTTGCGTTTACTGTAGGTTGAATTTGATATCGGGAGCTTTCTCGGTCCCCTTGTCTGCCTCGTAATAGGCTTTTTCACTGAACCCAAAGAGTCCGGCTAACAGATTTCCGGGAAAACGCTTTACACTAAGATTAAATGTTTCAACGGCTTTGTTGTAGTCTTGGCGGGCTACGTTGATCCGGTTCTCTGTGCCCTCGATCTGTGTTTGAAAATCTTGAAATGCCTTGGTGGTCTTTAGATCGGGATATTGCTCAAACGATGCGATCAAGCGGCTGAACGATCCTTGCAGATTGGCTTGTGCCTGCTGATAAGCTTGCAATGTGGCCGGATCGTTTATGTCGATTTTTACCTGCGTAGCTGCGGCACGTGCTTGCACTACTGCATTGAGGGTAGACTTTTCAAAGTTGGCAGATGCTTCGACGGTCTTGATAACAGAGCCATAGAGATCGGTGCGGCGCTGGTAATTGGTCTCGACATTGCTCCACGATTTTTTTACTCCTTGCTCTCCGGTCACAAATCCGTTGTAGGCATTACAACCCCAAAACGCAAACAACAAGAACACACCTAACACTACCAATAAAGTAATAGTTGATCCTTTCATAGGTTTTAAATTTGAACCCTAAAATTACAGTAAAACAAGCAGCTACGAGAATGCAGTCTGCACAGCACGAAAATTTAACAACCCGCCTACCCTGTTACGGCAGCGATCCCGGGCAGTACTTTTCCTTCGAAATATTCCAGCATGGCACCACCGCCGGTAGATACATAACTCACCTGATCGGACAACTGAAACTGATTAATGGCCGCCACGGAGTCTCCTCCACCTACCAACGAGAACGCACCACTACGGGTTGCGCGGGCAACTGCCAGTGCGATAGACTTTGTTCCTTCCTGAAAGGCCGGCATCTCAAAAACACCCATCGGCCCGTTCCACAAAATGGTC
>DNMB01000179.1 GCA_003489485.1 Chitinophagaceae bacterium
CCTTCTGGTTTCGTTGAGCATCCCAATATCAAGACCACTACTTCTATCGTAGACTTCATTTTCCGAGTGCTTGGCTATGAGTATTTGGGTAGAACCGATCTGGTGCATGTACTCGACAAACCCGAAGTAATGAATACCGGTGCCGATGATTGGGACGAAGTACCCTCCAATCCATTGGAGTATGCCAAAGATCCCGAGCTCTCCAGCATTCGTATTACGCCTGCTGCCGGAACGGCCCAGCCTGCCAAGGCCGCCGCTCCAAAAGCTGCTGCCAAAGTAGAAAAGGCGGATAGCGCACTCGATGCCATGAACGCCGTCGCAAAGAATATGCAAAGTGATGCCCCTGCTTGTAACGTGTGCGGAAACATCATGATGCGCAGTGGCGCCTGCTACAAGTGTAACAACTGTGGTAACCAGGGAGGCTGTGGTTGATCAGTCCCTTGGTGCTTGAATACATTGAATCCCGCTACTAATTTGGCGGGATTCTTTTTTTGTAAGCGTTCGTTTTTGGATGGAACACTTTTGCTTCGCCACTGATGAAAAAAGGCTAAAAAGGGAATGCCTCGCCGAACGCCGTTGAAAGCTCGCTCGCTATAATTCCAAGTTTCTAAAATGCCCCGCCAACGGCGTTTGACGGCTCTGCATCCCCTTTTCTTAACGCCTTTTTTCAAGGCGGCTCCGCAAAAGGCATTCCATCCAAAAAAAAGCTATCTTTCAAAAAGAATCAACCAAAAATTAACCGCCATGCGAATTTTTATTGCCCTGTTATTTCTTGCCACCACCACACTGCATGCGCAGGTGGGGATTGGTACCCCTACACCCGACACAAAGGCCGCTTTGGATGTTAGTTCAAACTCCAAGGGTTTGCTGATACCGAGAATGTCTACGGCTCAAAGAAATGCCATCACATCACCCCGGAGGGTCTGATTATTTTCAATACTACAATCGGAAGTGTTGAGGTGTACAATTTGGGCGCAGGTGCGGAGTCCATCATTTCAGCTGCGGGTATTGTTATAACAATTGGTTCTTCGTATGGTACGATCAGTGCTAATACTTGGGGTAATGAAAGAAGGGGGATGGGGCAGTCCTTTACATCAGGTGGAGGCTTACTTAGTGCAATAAGTATAAATATTATTAGTATAGAATCTTCCTCTTCTTCACCATTGTATGAGATGTCTATTTTTAGCGGAACGCCCAGTCCTACTTGTGGGTATGCTGGTCTAAGTACAACAACTTGTGCATATGCAGATTTCGGGATTCCGATTGCCACCGCCTTGGTCGCAGTAAAAAATACTGGACAGAATAAATTATTCTTTCATTCTCCTGTTTACTTGACCGCTGGCGAAGTTTATACTTTTACTCTTAATCCCACGACTAATACCCAAAGTTTCCGTTGGAGTGGACAAGATGGCTTATATGCGGGAGGTCAATCATTCGGTATAAACGGAAGTGTTTCGATTTCAGGATATGATTATTCTTTTCAGACCCATTACCTAAGCTCCGGCTGGCGGGCCTTATAGGACTCCTTTCAAACTTTTCTAAAAAACCCCGCCCTCTGTGGTGGGATTTTTTATGACTGCTCGGCAGAATGCCTCCTGCGAAGAGGCCTTGAAAAACAGCGTCAAAAAAATGGAGAAGGTGAGCCGTTAAAACGCCGTTAGCGGGGCATAAAGGAAAGTAGAAAGTAGAGTAAGCTAGCTTTTAACGGCGTTAGGCGAACCGAACCATTTTTAGCTGTTTTTCATCAGACTCGCAGCAGGAGGTATCAGCCGAACAGATATACTACAACACAGCAAGAGGATTCCGCCGAATAGCAGCAGTTAGTGCCCAAACAAACTCCCCACCGCTCCTTCTAGCATAGGAAACTTCTCGACCACATAGTTCTTGATCGTAGTCAGCGCCTGTTGCGCTTGTTCGTCGGTAAGACCCGCTTCGGTCTTTAGTTTATCGATCAGTTCTTGCATAAGATAGAATTAAATAAAAACAGTAAGAGCGTTACGCTACTTTCAGTAAACTGAGTTTGCTCTTGTTAAAATGCTGCTCGGCATACGGAAGGTCAAGAATGAATTCTTTCGTGTCGGTAGAAGGTAGCTCGTACATCGCATCGGTCAGAATGCTTTCACAGATGCTACGTAGTCCGCGGGCTCCCAATTTATACTCGAGGGCTTTGGTGACCATAAAGTCGAGCACCTCCTCTTGTATGGTAAGGGCAATGCCTTCCATTTCAAAAAGACGGGTGTATTGTTTGACCAGTGCGTTGCGAGGCGTGGTCAAAATAGCGCGCAGGGTGGCCGCATCGAGCGGATCCAAGTGAGTTACCACGGGCAAACGGCCCAACAGTTCCGGAATCAATCCAAAGGCTTTGAGATCGGTGGCGTTCACATAACTCAGCAGGTTGCGGGTGCGACGATCTTGTTCTTCTTTATCGACATTAAAGCCGATGGTATTCGTATGAACGCGACGGGCAATGATGCGATCGATGCCATCGAAGGCACCGCCACAGATAAATAAAATATTCTGTGTGTTGATCTTGATGAGCTTTTGCTCAGGATGTTTGCGCCCTCCCTGTGGTGGGACCAGAACATCGGTGCCTTCGAGCAACTTGAGCATACCTTGTTGCACGCCCTCTCCGCTTACATCGCGGGTAATGGAGGGGTTATCGCTTTTGCGGGCGATCTTATCGATCTCGTCGATGTAGACAATGCCACGCTCGGCAGCAGCCACGTCGTAATTACAGACCTGTAGCAAACGACTTAAAATACTCTCCACATCCTCTCCGACATAGCCTGCTTCGGTAAACACCGT
>DNMB01000128.1:0-3686 GCA_003489485.1 Chitinophagaceae bacterium
GTGACATTTTCTTTTTTTGCTGCGCTTTCGAGTTGCCGAATGGTTTTTTCTCTTGCTTTTTCCTCGATGGGTAGATATCCTGCAAAATGAAATTGTTGTCCATTGCCGCCACTGGCCATAAGAGCCAATAAAATGGAGCTGGGTCCAACGAGCGGTTTTACGCTGGCACCTTGTTGGTGCGCTATTGCGATCAGTTCCTGGCCCGGATCGGCCACGCCGGGGCAGCCGGCTTCGCTGACGATGCCAATGGGTTCGCCTGTCTGAAGGGCTTTCAGAAAGTTTGCTTTTACAGGGGCCTCATCGATGGTATGCCACGCGTAGTCATCGATCACCATTTCTTTCCAGCACTTTTTAAAGTAGCGCCGGGTGGTTCTTTCGTTCTCTACAAAAAAGATCTTACACTGCTTGATGGCATCGATCACATAGGGAGGAACGACAGCTGTGGTTTCGCTGTGCAGTGGGGCGGGTATCAGATAAACGGTGGTCATGGGTTTTTTACCTGGCGAACGCTCAAGGTGGCGGCAATAATTGCATAGGCCGGTGCCAGCCATACCATAGCGTGCATGGCAAAGAAAACGATTCCATTGCCAATGGCCAATCCTCTATGTTGCGAAGAGAAAAAAAGACTTTCCTTAAGGGTGAACTTGCTGCGGGCAAACGAATAGTCGAGCATCGATACGCCAAAGTAATAGGACTCAAGGGCGATGGCGATCAAAGGAGTGATCCATCCGGCCAGGGGTACCAGCGAGAGCAAGATCAATCCTATAAAATACAAGATCTGTTTGCCGGCATTATGAAAAGCAAGCCGAATGCCTCGCAGGGCATCCTCTTTTACATCGGCCCAGCTAAAGGGATGTTCTTTGCCATCAAGTAGTGCCTCTGTCTTTTCGCTCAGGTAGGTAAAGGCTGGTGATCCTACGACCAAAAGAACGTATTTAAAGAGCGAGAAATAAAAGATCATCAACACTAGGCGCAACATCATGCCGTTCATCACAAATAAAAAACTAAGCCATTCGTTGCGTTCTTGCTGCAGCCAATTTTCGATACCCAGCTTTTCGCTCATCCAGGTCACTGCCTCGCTCGATGAGCCGGCAAAAAAATAAAGTCCGGTCAACAGTAAGATGCTATACACGATACCCGGCCATACAATTTCGCGCAACAGTTTATGCCGTTGAATAAAGTTGTGTGCTTCTTGCCAAGCCCGAAAGGCAATGACGATCTCTTTCACGGGGTCTGAATTTATAGATGACAGCTGTTGGCTGGTCGTTAAAACTTAGGGCAGTTAAGCTTTTTGAGACTGGGGTCTGATGCCTGTTTGATATAGATCAGTGAAATTTCCATTCCTCCGCGTGTATTGGTAGCGGGTCTGAGTAGCGAGGTATTGGCATCATAGCTGGCACCAAGCCTGAATCCTTTAAATTCAAGGCCTACATACGGAATAAAGGAATCGTTGAATCGATACCAGCTACCGACATACACATTAACGGGATCTTCCTCGCTGCGGTTAACATTGTACGAGAAAGCGCCACCTACTACCGTGTTGGTCGCTTTGGCTTGCATGCTATGGTTGGCGGCAATATGAAAATAATGATAGCCTCCAATCGGGATGCGCCCGCCGGCCTGCAAGGTGGTGCGGGTATTGAGAATGTACTGGCCACCCTGAAAACTTTCTTTGGGTCGGTTCAGGTGATACATAGAGGCGCCGAGATAAAAATTATTATATCCATTGGTGCTACCGTTATACAAAAGACCCGCACTAAAATCAAAATACCCGATGCTGAGCTGACGGCTGTTGAAAATTTCACTGGTCACGCCGGTAAAGCCAAGGGGAGTAAGCTGATCGGCAAAGATGAGTTTGCTTACATCGAGCCGTTTGTTAATGTAGGCGCCCTGAAATCCTACGCCGACCTGGTGCAAGCCGTCTTCATCCATCCCCTTATGATAAGAAAAAGAGACTCCGGCGTAGTTGGTGGTCAACACGCCATTGCCGGCCACATCACTCATGGCCAGTATACCGGCCCCCATGTTGTCTCCGATCGGAATGCGCTTCGGAAGCAAGCTAAAATCGACCGAAAGGGTCTGGGTTACAAAAGCGTTTTCGATCGTGGGCCACTGGTTGCGATAGTTACCGGCTACCCGGATGGCTCCATCGAACTTACCGGTGAGCGCTGGGTTAAGGGTAAGGGGTGAGGCAAAGAATTGCGAAAAATTAGGATCCTGTGCCCTTACGGAAGATCCGATGGCAACGACAAGGGTCAGGGTCAATATGATAGTTCTCATCAACATGCTATAACGCAATTAGGGCTCGGGGATTGCGTGACGCTCCCAATTACTCGGTAGCCGAAGGGGAAAGTTACGGAATTTCAGTCAGTTATTAGCTCTGCAGCTTAGGCCCAAAGGCCAGGTCGCCGGCGTCTCCCAACCCGGGCACGATGTAGCTTTTTGCAGTTAGCTCATCATCAATGTCTCCGCACCAGATCTTTACGTAAGGGGCTTGTCTGAGCAGATTTTCAATACCGGCTGTACAGGCAATGGCCACGACCACATGGATCTCACTGGGTTCGCCCTCGGCCTTTAGTTCTTGAATGGTCTTGACCAGTGAGGCGCCGGTGGCCAGCATGGGGTCGGCGATGATCAATACCCGCCCGGTAAGGTCGGGGCTCGATACGTATTGCAGGCTGATCTCAAAGCTGCCATCAGGATGATGTTTACGATAGGCGCTGATAAAGGCATTATCGGATCGATCGAAATAATTGAGCAGTCCCTGGTGCAGCGGCAGCCCGGCCCGCAGGATCGTTGCCAGTACCGGGTACTGGGTGAGCACTTTTTGTGTGGCCGTACCCAGGGGAGTGGGCACCTCTTTTTCAAGATAGGGCAGGGTTTTGCTGATCTCATAGGCAGCCACTTCGCCAATGCGTTCGAGGTTTCTTCTAAAACGCATCCGATCGTTTTGCACAGCGGTATCGCGCAGTTCGCCGATCCAGTTGCTGACCAGCGAATGAGACTGACTAAGATTTATGACCATACTGGAATTTTCTATAGATGAACTACTTTTACAAATCTACAAAATACTCTGCATGGAATATCGCGCTATAGGTTTAATGAGCGGTAGCTCACTCGACGGTCTCGATATGGTCTATGTTACCTTTCATGAGCAAGGTGGACAGTGGAGCTTTACACTCCATGCATCTGAATGCGTTCCGTATTCACCCCAGTGGGTAGAGCGGTTACGCAACGCCACCGAATTATCTGCCAAGGAGTATTGTTTGTTGCATACTGATTATGGTCATTGGTTGGGTGAGCAGGTCAATGCCTTTATTGACCAACATCAGTTACATTTTAAGATTGCCGTGGTGGGTTCGCACGGACATACCACTTTTCATTTGCCTGCGCAACGCATGACCGGGCAACTCGGTGATGGAGCGGCGCTGGCTGCCACGACTGGCCTTTCTGTGGTTACCGATCTGCGCGCCCTCGATGTGGCTCTCGGTGGTCAAGGCGCTCCGATCGTTCCCATTGGTGAGAAGTATTTGTTTCAGGGTATAGAATATTTTTTGAATATCGGCGGTATTGCTAATATTTCTTATGCAGGTGAACCGTATGTGGCCTTCGATATTTGTGCTGCAAATCGTGTTCTAAACATGATCGCTTCGCTGCAGGGGCTCGCTTTCGACAAAGGAGGTGCC
>DNMB01000128.1:4066-4614 GCA_003489485.1 Chitinophagaceae bacterium
CGTATTACAGTATGCCCTTTCCAAAATCACTGGCCAACGATTTTGGTACCGATGTTGTATTTCCTCTTGTGCAGGCTGCGGGCTTATCGGTGCCCGATATGCTGGCTACCTATACAAGGCATATTGTCTTGCAGATAGCAGCATCGGTGCAGCAGTTAAACGCAGGTCGCTCATCTCAACCCACCCGTTTGCTGGCTACCGGCGGGGGCGCATGCAATGATTTTTTGATTACGCAATTAACCCAACAACTCGAGCCTCTTGGTGTAACGGTGCAGGTGCCTTCTTTAGACATCGTTCAATACAAAGAGGCACTCATCATGGCCTTTATGGCTGTGCTGCGTTGGCGACAAGAAACAACGGTCCTCTCTTCTGTAACAGGATCGGTTCGCGATTCGATCGGTGGAGCCTTGTGGACGGGGCAAGAAGCCTGATGATTGGTCGGGTAACCCAACTACCATGCATTTGCGTTAGTTGAACTTCTTAGTGCGTTGCTTTAAGAGGGCAATGGCCTCTTCTTCGCTTTGAAACATATTGTCGATGTTCACTAA
>DNMB01000128.1:4991-5805 GCA_003489485.1 Chitinophagaceae bacterium
AGGTAGTGGATGCCTTCGAAGGTCAAGATCTTTCGCTGCGCCATCTCGCCGATTCTTTTTTGGAACTCACCCGGTATATCGGTGTAATGAAGGGCAGGGCGTTCGTGATGTATAAAGTGATACCCGTCGTTCCAGCAGGTTTTGTTGTAAGGGGTATTGATGCAGTTGATCGTGTTATCTTCAGGAAGATCGGGGTTTACGAACGCGTGTTGGGCCCAGTTACCCAGCATCATCACAATACGGGCAAATACAAAGGGGATGATGAACAGCAGCAGGGTAACCGGCCAGTTGATATAGCACATGATCGCACAAAAAAGATAGAACGATAACTCTCCGAACGTAAGCCGCAGATAGAACTTCTTACGATTACGGCTAAAGAAGTACAAAAACGTATCCCGAAATCCCAAGAAAAGAAAGCGGCTCACGTATTGTATAAAGCCACGCAGACTGTCTCGTTGAAAGCGAAGGGTACTGCTTGCATCCTCTTCCATGTTGTTCTCTACGTGATGCATTCCCATATGATGCGCAAAATACGTTTCGGGGGTATGACCAAAGAAGGGGCAGACGATCCAGGTGACCCAATGTTGCAAGAAGCCCGCATTTTTTTTAAAGAGCTTACGATGACTGATGCAATGCAGCATCAGACCAAAGCGTCCTTTAAAGTAGAGTTGTGACACATAGAAGTAAAGGGCATAGGTGATCCACCAAAAGACGCCTGTTAAAACTGGTGTGTAAAGCAATATGGCTACCGGAATGACCACTATATGAATGGCGGTGAGCAAGTGTATAAATGGAAGATCTCTTGGGTCATTGA
>DNMB01000194.1 GCA_003489485.1 Chitinophagaceae bacterium
ATGCAAGAGCGTATTACTTCTACTAAAAACGGATCGATCACTTCCGTGCAAGCGGTCTATGTACCTGCCGATGACTTGACCGACCCTGCACCTGCTACTACTTTCGCTCACCTCGATGCCACTACGGTATTGTCTCGTAAGATCGCTGACTTGGGTATTTATCCTGCGGTGGATCCGCTGGATTCTACCTCTCGTATCTTGACTCCGCAAGTGGTCGGAGAGGCGCACTATCAATGTGCCAACCGTGTAAAATCAATGTTGCAGCGTTACAAGGAGTTGCAAGATATCATTGCCATCTTGGGTATGGACGAATTGAGTGATGAAGATAAATTGGTCGTATCTCGCGCCCGCAGGGTACAACGTTTCTTGTCACAACCTTTCCATGTGGCCGAGGCCTTTACCGGATTGAAAGGAGTGTTGGTTCCTATCGAAGAGACCATCCGTGGATTCAATATGATCATGGACGGTGAAGTTGATGAGTACCCCGAGGCTGCCTTTAACCTGGTGGGTTCCATCGATGATGCAATCGAGAAGGGCAAGAAATTGCTGGCACAGGCCAATGCCTAACGCACAAAGCGCACTACTATGAAGATCGAGATACTCACTCCCGAAAAAAAACTCTTTAGTGGAGAGGCATACGGTGTTCAAATGCCCGGTCTGACCGGTTCGTTCGAAGTACTGGAAAAGCATGCTCCGCTGATCAGCGCCTTAAAGGCCGGCACCGTAAAAGTGCTGCGCGATAAACAACAAGACCTCGCCCGCTTCTCTATTCAGGGCGGTTTTGTGGAAGTGCTCAACAACCAGATAACGGTGTTGGTAGAAGGCGGAGTAGCGATCTAAAACGATTGCTTAGTTCAATTGCGGATCGGTCGGAAAGTTGATCATCATGGCGTATTCCCCTCCCATGGTCTTGAGGGTCTCATTCCAAATTTCTTGTGGCTTGTTATGAAACACCAATGAGGATTGTGCCGCAGTGGTCAGCCAGCTGTTCTGTTGCAATTCTTCTTTTAACTGATCGGACTCCCAGCCGGCGTACCCAACAAAAAAGCGTAACCGAGAAGGATCAAGGGCATCCTCTTTGAGTAGGTCCATCACGGTGCTAAAGTCTCCTCCCCACCAAATACCTTTTTTGATCTCTTTACTTCCGGGTATCAATCTGGGATATTGGTGAATGAAATGAAGCGAATCGGTCTGCACCGGTCCTCCATAGAAAAGGGGCCATTTTTTTCCTGTCAGTTCGGGGACCAGTTGGCTAAGGCTCTGCTTGTACCGGCGGGTGAGTACGAATCCGACAGCGCCCTCCTCTCCATTTTCGCAAAGCAACACCACGCTCCGTAAAAAATTCGGATCTTTCAAAAAAGGTTCTGCAACAAGCAGGGTTCCGGGTGCTAACAATGCCATAATTGAATATAACTGTTTTTTTTGAAAAATTCAATACTCGTTAAAAAAATGTGAAGGCCTTGTCTGCATTGTTTAAACTGGGTTCTGCTTAGTATTTTTATCGGCTGTGAAAAAAATTTTTTCGCTTATTACGCTGCTCATCAGTTTGTCGCTGATCGGTATCATTTTGCTACAGGTCTCCTGGATCAGAAACATGGTATTGGTCAGGCAAGAGCAGGTAAAATACCAGGTGGTCGAAGTGGTCAAGCAGGTAACCGACGAGCTGATGGGGTACAAGGGCGGCTTTCAGCCGGCTAACCCACGTCGCAGCTGGCTCGATGGGTTAGGCTGGGAACCATTTAGTCCACAGTCTGTGGCCAGCCGCTATTCGGTAGAGGATATTGACCGAAAGTTCAGATTAGCCTTTCGTAAGAGCGATCTGCCCGAGATCACCTATGAATTCGGGTTGGCCTCTTTTGATCGTATGGGGTACAATGTATTCGAAAAAGTATCGCCCGGTTTTTTGGTTGCCAACGAAGACACGATCAATAATTTCAGGGTCAACAGAGGATTTACGCCCTTTAGTGGAACGGTAGGAGAGAATTTAGGGGCCAGTGAGGTCTTGCTGGTGGTAGTGCCCGATCTGCAGCGCGTGGTGCTCCGTTCTTTGCGGTGGAATATCGCAGCCTCGATATTGTTTACGCTCATTATCATTTTGGCCTTCTACGTTACGGTCAAAACACTATTGCAGCAAAAGAAGCTCAGTGAGATCAAGAACGATTTTATCAATAACATGACGCACGAGTTCAAGACGCCACTGGCGACGATCTCTCTTGCGGTCGACGCCATGCGAAACGAAAAGGTGATACAAGACCGAGAGAGGCTGGCTTATTTTAATGGAATCATCAAAGAAGAGAACCTGCGTATGAATCGGCAGGTAGAGACGATCTTAAAGGCTTCTCAACTCGAAAGAAATGAAATTGAGCTGAACATGAAACCGGTGTCGTTGCACGAAATCGTTCAGCAGGTAGCCGCCAACTTCGCACTGCAACTAGACAATGCACAAGGGCAGATCACCTTGCAGTTACAAGCTTCGGGCGATCGGGTGGTCGCCGATGAGGTGCATCTCTCAAACCTTATAAACAATCTGATCGATAATGCCATCAAATACGCCAAAGAGGGGGTGCCTCCCCGTATTCGGATGGTCTCTTCCGTACAAGGAAAGCAGATCTTGCTATGCATAGAAGACAATGGGATGGGGATGAGTCGCGATACGCTAAAACGCATCTTTGAAAAGTTTTATCGGGCCCATACCGGCAATCGTCATAATGTAAAAGGCTTCGGATTGGGGCTCAGTTATGTAAAGTCCGTTACCGAAGCGATGGGTGGTCAGGTCAAGGCCGACAGTACATTGGGAAAGGGGAGTCAGTTCACGATCATATTTCCGCTGGCAACGTACTGATCGTTTCGCCATAGTAAACTCCCATCTCCAAAACTCAGAAAACGATAGTGATCGTCTAGTGCGTGTTGATAGATCTTTCGCCAGTCATCTCCAACCAGTGCTGCGATCAGCAATAGCAGCGTAGAGCGGGGCTGGTGAAAATTGGTCAGTAATCCGTTGACCACTCTGCAGGAGTATCCCGGTGCTACCAGCAACGCGGTTTGCGTAACAAAGTTTTTTAGTTTGTGCGAACGCATCCAGTTGATCAGTGAGGTTAAGGCAGCGTGTAATGGAACCGCGTCTTTTTCTAATTCATAGCATTCCCATTGCGAGAGCACGGGTGCTGTTTCGTGATCTTTCTTGCGAAGTTTAACACCAAGCCAGTACAAGCTCTCCAGCGTACGCATTGAGGTGGTGCCCACCGCTACCAGTGGTTTGTCAAGCTGCGCTTGCCATTTTTCTAAAAAAGAAAGTGATACATCGATCCATTCCGCGTGCATTTCGTGTGCAAGCATGGTGCTGGCCTTTACCGGTTTAAAGGTGCCAGCGCCCACATGCAAGGTCAAAAAGTCGTGCTCTATCTTTTTTTGTTGTAATCTCTTTAATAGCTCATCCGTAAAATGCAGGCCGGCCGTCGGAGCCGCTACCGATCCCGCTTGCTTTGCATAGACTGTTTGGTATAGTTGTCGGTCTTGGTCTGCCGCTGGCCTTTTTATATAGGGTGGCAAGGGAGTGGCCCCAGCTTTTTCCAAAACACTTGCAAAGGTCAACTCGTTGGGCGTCCACTCTAATTCGATTAGAAAATGATCGTTTTGTTTTTTTAGTACGTAGGCCCTCAACTCGATCAATCCACATTTCTTTAGCAAGCTAACTCCGGGTTTCCATTTCGATGCGCCGCCTACCAGGCATTGCATGATAACACTCTTTGTAGCAAGCAAGGCCTCGCTCATATCTCTGTGCGAAGTATCAGGTTGCAGACAAAAAATCTCGATTGTGCCACCTGTATTTTTTTCGAACAAGAGTCTGGCCGGAATTACTTTGGTTTCATTGAAGACCAAAAAACTATTTGCGGGCAATAGCGTAGGTAGATCGATATAGTGGTGATCACTGATCGTTCCGTTTTTGTAACAAAGCAATTTTGATTCGTGTCGCACAGGCAGGGGTGACCATGCGATCCTCTCTGCCGGCAAATGATAGTCAAAGTCCTCTATGGACAGATTACGAGGGTCGTTTTTCATGCAACTAACTGTTGATGGACTGCAAATATCGGAAATAGCACCGCCTTTTTGGGCTATGCACAGGTTTTCCACAGTAATTCACATCCTATCCACCGAAAATATCGCTCAACTAGTCTCCCACCGGCTGAAACATAGGACAGTAAAGGGTTTCAGCTGATT
>DNMB01000111.1:0-1392 GCA_003489485.1 Chitinophagaceae bacterium
TCGGTCGCTGAAGACACGCTCACATAGAACTGAGGCTCGGTGGGCCATTTGGGCTCTTTGTAAATCTCGTGCCCGTGGGTGGCAAAAGAAACATCAAAGAACAAAGAGTGATGAACCGGATTTTTTAATTTCTTATTCAGCCCCACGTAATACATGAGACAAGAGGGCGCCATGACTCTTTTTTTCCAATAGGCCTCGCTGTACTGACGATAAGCAGCAGGCAGCAATTGCTGTTCCGTAAAATGATAATCGGCCCCGCTAATGACGGCATCGGCCGAGTAAACACCCGAAGAGCTCACCACGGCACTAATTTGCCCGCGTCGTTTGCTCCCTGCAACTTTATCTATCTTAAACTCGCTGACCGTTTCGTTGAACTTGAATTCTACTCCCAGCTCCAGCGCCAATTTGTACATCGCCTCCACAACAGCATACATGCCACCCTTGGGAAACCAGGTGCCTCCCTTAATGTCGGCATAGTTCATTAAACTATAGAGTGCAGGGGTGTCTTGCGGAAGGGCCCCTAAGAATAAAACCGGAAACTCCATTAACTGCCGAAGCCTAGGATGCGTAAAGTGATGGGCCACGTGCTTGCTGATGGAAGTGAGCAACTGCAGTTTTAAAGCGCCACTCACGGTCTCCCAATTCATGAACTCGGTAAGCGACAAACCGGGCTTGTGCACAAAGCGACCCATTCCCACTTCGTATTTGACCAGGGCTTCTTGCAAATATTTTTCGAGTTGCTCGCCGCTACCGGGCTCTATACTGTCGAAGGTTTTTTTCAAGGTCTCAAAATCGGCCGATAGATCGGTATGGCCTTCTTCCCAATAGACTCGGTAAGAAGGATCGAGCCGATCAAGCTCGTAATAGTCACTGACTTTTTTACCAAACTGGGCAAAGTAGCGCTCAAATACATCGGGCATCCAATAGAAGCTGGGGCCCATGTCGAACAAAAAGCCATCGGCCTTTAATTGGCGCGCGCGCCCGCCCGGACCGGCATTTTTTTCGAGAACCGTTACCTTAAAACCCGCCTTGGCCAAAAATGATGCCACGGACAGGCCGGCAAAACCACTCCCAATAACGAGGGCTGAACGTTTTGTACTCACCCGGTAAAGTTAAGCCCGTTGAATTTGTTCCTTGAGCAATTTGCGGGCAAAGTGGATACGACTTTTAATAGTACCCAAGGGCTCACCGAGCGTATCGGCGATCTCATTGTATTTGTATCCGTCGAAATAAAGCAGAAAAGGAGTCTTGAAGATCTCCGGTAAGTTGCGAATGGCCGTTTGCATCTCTTTTAAGCGCATGCCTGCCTCCGCATCATTATTTACCACCGGACCGGCATTATTCAACAAATAATCATTGGCAGAATTATCGAAGATGGTCTTTTGCTTGGCC
>DNMB01000111.1:1769-2035 GCA_003489485.1 Chitinophagaceae bacterium
GCCTTAATGTTGGTGCCGGCATTGTACTTATCCTTATTGGCAAGCGCCTTGTAGAGGGTCTCTTGAAAGAGATCGTTGGCCGCCTCAGAGTCGCGGGTAAGGTTGATGGCAAAGGGCTTTAAGAAGTCTGCGTTGTGCAGTAAAAGCTGGTTGAACTCTACCGTTGACATTTTCTGTTTAATTTTATTAAAAGCTAAGTTAAACAGAAAGGGCCGTTAAAAAGGCAAAAATGTTTAATATTTTATTAAAATATTTAAACGAGGAAA
>DNMB01000111.1:2447-4447 GCA_003489485.1 Chitinophagaceae bacterium
AAGTTGATAATAATCAACCCGCCTTCGTAATAGAAACCAACTTGGCCTTTTGTTGATCGAGCTGCTCGTAAACAGAGTTATTGGAGATGAACTCGGGGACCAGCTCTTTCATCTTAGACACCATGGTCAGGTGCTGAGATGGATCGACCGCCAGCATGAACAACTGCTGATAGACTTGCTCCAGATCATCGATAGTGCTGGCAGCTGTTTTAGCGATCAAGATCTTTTGATGATGGGTGGGCAGCGTGTTTTCGGCATCATTTAAGAGCTCTTCATAGAGCTTTTCACCAGGTCTTAGCCCGGTGTACTTGATCTCAATATCAATGCCCGGCACCATACCGGAAAGGCGGATCATTTTTCTGGCCAGATCAACGATAGGAACTGGTTTACCCATGTCAAATACATAGATCTCTCCCCCATTGCCCATCGAACCCGCCTCGAGCACTAACTGTGTAGCCTCGGGAATGGTCATAAAGTAGCGAATGATATTGGGATGCGTAACAGTAACAGGCCCTCCCTTCGCGATCTGCTCGCGAAAGCGAAGAATCACCGAACCATTAGAACCAAGCACATTACCGAAACGGGTGGTAATGAATTTTGTCTGGTGGGTAGAAAGCCCGGAGAGTTGTTGCACGTAGATCTCGGCCAATCTTTTTGAAGCACCCATCACATTGGTGGGGTTCACTGCCTTGTCGGTAGAGACCATTACAAAACGCTGTACCTGGTAGCGAACAGACAGATCTGCCATCAATTTAGTTCCCGCAACATTGGTCAACACGGCCTCAGCAGGAGATTGCTCCATCATCGGAACGTGTTTGTATGCAGCGGCATGGTATACGACCTGTGGATGAAACTCCGTAAAGAGTTCATTCATCCGGTTGGGGTTTCTTACATCGCCTAAGAAAAAGACCATCTTTACTCCATTGCTAACACCGGTCAACTCCAATTCTAGATCGTGCAGTGGCGTCTCGGCCTGATCACAAACCACAATGGTAGAAGGTTGGTAGCGCAGTAGCTGACGAACGATCTCGGAGCCAATGGATCCCGCTCCACCGGTAACCAGCACGCGCTTTCCTTTTATTTGATTGCTCAGTTCGGTATGGCTCAGCTGTATAGGATCTCTTTCGAGCAACTGCTCGATACGAATGGACTGTAACTGCTTTTTGGTAAACTGGCCGTTGATCCATTTTTCGAGTGGAGGAACGGTCAGAACCGTAATGTTGTACTCTAAACAAATCTCTACCAACTCGGCTTTGCGGGTGGGTGGTACTGAAAAAGTGGAGATCACCATTTCATCTATCTGCTGTGATTTGAGCAGACCATCGAGATCTTTGTAATCAATAATTCTCACCCCATCTATCACCTTACCCGACTTACGAGGATTATCGTCTACATAGGCCAATACTTTTACCTTACTGGCCGGATCGTGTTCCAGCACTCGTTTGGTAGCAAGGCCAGCTTCTCCGGCACCGTAAATGATTACGTATTTAGGATCGAGCTTAAAGTTGCGTAAATAGCTGAAGCCATACTTTACGATAACCCTGTAAGATATAAGACCCAAAAAACTAAATAGTGAATAAATGATCAGCGTTGCCACCGGCAAACTGATGAATGTGGACCCATTGACCATCGTTACAAAACTCAACAAGGCTAACATCACCACAGAGACGAGTAAGGAGAGCGATACCCGAATGGCATCTTGCACACCGGTGTAGCGAACAATGCCGGCATAACTTCTAAAATTGAGAAAGACCAGCGTATTGACGGCGGAGAGTACCAGCAGATTCGAATAAAGTTCTTGCACACTGATCCGGTCAAAATCGAGATTGTGCCCGATCAGGTAGGCAAAAATCATGCAGAAATTACAGACGGTAATATCAATCAGAAAGATGATCCAGCGAGGAACAATGTTGATCTTCTTTATCATAAACAGTTACTGCAAAGATTGCAGAATAAATCCAATTTCAACGCAGAATTGACTTAATTCATTGAAATAAAAC
>DNMB01000114.1:0-1204 GCA_003489485.1 Chitinophagaceae bacterium
CCTTTGCTACGGATCTCTTTGGTCGATATTTTTTTGATATCGAGTTGATCGAGCAGGTATTTTTCTTCTTTTTCAAAGTCGCGTAGCGAAATAAAGACTACGTGCTCGGGTTGGATCTTAGGACAGACCTTTCCAAAATTCTTGAGCTTATTCCATTGGTCGATGGTGCGTTGATCGGGTTGATGGATGGCGCAATCGGGGTTGTCTTGTCCCAGCGCTATGGCCATGGGCATTCCATGCATATTGCCCGATGGGGTAGTGTATGGGGTGTGCAGGTCGGCATGCGCATCGATCCAGATGACCCCTAGTTTACTTTTGGGTTTGGCCATTTTAATGCCACTGATGGTGGCTCCCGCTATGGAGTGATCGCCACTGAGAACGACCGGAAAGAAATTGTTCTTGATGGTCTCGGATACTGCTTTTCCAACGCGTTCGTACATCGTGAGCAGGCCCTTGATCCGCTTGGCGTAGGGCGATTCGATGGGTTCGTAGAGCAGATGATTTTCGGTAGGCACCTTCTCGGAGGGAAAGTGAATAAAAAAATTGCTCATAAAGTCGAGCGCGGCTACTTTGACCGCCTCTACTCCCAAGCTGGCGCCGCGGGTGCCGGCACCAATTTCTGATGGAACCTCAATGAGCTTGATATTCTTCATAAGATGGCAAAATTAGCTTAATTTTGCCAGGCGTAAAATCAATTGAAAATGGCCAGATCTATTGCCTTTCGGGAGGCCCTTCGGGAAGCGATGTCGGAAGAAATGAGAAGAGACGACCGAATTTTTTTGATGGGAGAAGAAGTTGCGGAATACAATGGCGCTTACAAGGTTAGCCAGGGTATGTTGGCAGAGTTTGGCCCCCGTAGAGTAATCGATACCCCCATTTCGGAGCTTGGTTTCGCGGCCGTGGGAGTGGGGGCAGCTCAAAACGGATTGCGTCCTATCGTTGAATTCATGACTTGGAACTTTGCCGTGCTGGCACTGGACCAGATCCTCAATACTGCTTCAAAGATGCTGGCCATGAGCGGCGGGCAAATTACCTGTCCCATCGTATTTCGCGGCCCCAATGGATCGGCCGGTCAGTTGGGCGCACAGCACTCCACCGCCTTTGAATCATTGTACGCAAATATTCCCGGTATCAAGGTCATCTCTCCCAGCAACGGATACGATGCAAAGGGGTTGTTGAAGCAAGCCCTCCGCTACGAGCAAGA
>DNMB01000114.1:1600-12718 GCA_003489485.1 Chitinophagaceae bacterium
ATCGAGATCGGTAAGGCCGATATCAAAAAGGCCGGTCGCGACGTTACCATCGTTTCTTTCAATAAGATGATGAAGGTGGCTCTCGGCGCGGCACAAGAGCTGGAAAAAGAGGGTATCAGTGCAGAGGTGATCGACCTTCGCACCATCCGTCCGTTGGATTGGCACACTATTTTGGAATCCGTTAAAAAGACCAATCGTCTGGTGATCGTAGAAGAGCAGTGGCCCTATGCCTCGGTCTCTTCCGAGATCTCTTATCGCATACAAAAAGAGGGATTCGATTATTTGGATGCTCCTATCCGTCGCATTACTGCGGCAGATGCACCGTTGCACTATGCACCTAATTTGGTAGCCGCCGCGTTACCGGATGTGGCCAGAACCGTAAAGCTGGTCAAAGAGGTCATGTATCAAACTAAATAACATGCCACTGCAACATTTTCTGATCGTTTACCTGGTAGCTACGCTACTGGTGTTATTGCCTGCTCCCGGTCTGGCAAAGTTGTTTGAAAAAGCGGGCCTGCCTGCCTGGAAGGCCTATGTTCCTTTTTACAATACCTGGCTGATGCAATCGCTTGCAGGAAGACCTCGTCATTGGGTATTTTGGCAGTTTATCCCGGTCATGGGATGGTTCATCACGCCTGGTATCTATATTGAATTTGCCAAGGCCTTTAATCGATTCTCACTGTCAGATCATACGCTGGCCGCTCTGCTGGCTCCTGTTTATTTTCCCTTGATCGCTTCTAAAGAAGAGACAAAATACATCGGTAAGCAAGGTGTGGACAAGCACCAAAAGCCCGCTTGGCGCGAATGGTTCGATGCGGCCGTATTTGCGATCGTAGCCGCGACGCTTATTCGGATCTTTGTTTTTGAGGCGTATGTTATTCCGTCGGGGTCGATGGAAAAAAGTTTACTTGTCAACGATTATCTATTTGTGAGTAAGCTCAGCTACGGTCCTCGCATTCCCAATACGCCGTTGTCGATCCCTTTTATGCATAACTATTTTCCCTTTGGGTCAGATAAGCCCTCTTACACTACGGCAGGGTCCTTGCCTTATATCCGCTGGTTTGCCAGTCCTGTTCAAAGGGGTGATGCAGTAGTCTTCAATTTTCCTGCCGGCGATACGGTCATCAATCTTCCTGACTACCAGTCAAAGGATCCATATTATGATGTCTGTCGCAGGTTGGGCAATGGTAACATCGATGCCGGAAGAAAGATCGTGCTTTCCGATCCGGAGCGTTATCCGATCATCGTTCATCCAGTCGATAAGACAGATCACTATATTAAACGCTGTGTGGCCATAGCCGGTGATATGCTCGAGATAAAAAAAGGACAGGTATTCATTGACGGAAGTTCTTCTCCCGCTCCGCCCGATGCGCAGTACACCTACACGTTTAACTCCTCCATTGCACTCGACCCCGAGATCATCAAAGAAGAATTCAACAGTACTGAATTCGGAATGGACATGGCGGGTCGCTATGTGATCAATTTGCCCTACAATAAAGTAGCCTCTTTTCGGGAGCAGCCTTTCTTGTCGGGTCCGCTGGTACCGGACGATGAGCGCTACGAAGCGATTGCTGTAAATGACATGGATCCCCGAACCACCTCCGGTGACGTATTTCCGCAAGACACCGCATACTTTAAATGGACAAAGGACAATTTTGGTCCACTGTGGATACCCGCAAAAGGAAAGACCATCACCCTGACCGATTCTACCTATCGCTTGTACGAAAGGGTCATCAGGGTATATGAGAAAAACGAATTGTCTCGTTCGGGGCAAGATTTTTTCATCAACGGACAACCCGCTCGCGAGTATACTTTTTCAATGAATTATTATTGGATGATGGGAGACAACCGTCATGGTTCACAAGACTCACGCTTCTGGGGCTTTGTACCCGAAGATCGTGTGGTGGGCAAGGCCTGGCTCATTTGGTTTAGCTGGGAAAATGGTCCACGCTGGAACCGGCTGTTCAAGTTGGTAAAATAATCCACTATGGAGCAATACCAGTTTTCTTATCAGTTGGTCGAGGGTGTCGATGCGCTGTCTTCTTCAGATGCCTCACTACTTCGTTCCGCGCAGGCTGCAACGGCCCTTGCTTATGCTCCTTACTCAGGATTTAACGTTGGGGCAGCCGCACTATTGGCAAATGGAGCTGTGGTGCAAGGAACCAACCAAGAGAACGCCTCTTATCCGGTAGGTATCTGTGCAGAGAGAGTGCTGTTGGGCAATGTAGCCATGCAATATCCCGGCCAAGCCATCGTGGCCATGGCCATCAGTTATCGTTCTGTAAAGCGTTCAAGCGATCAACCCATAAGCCCCTGTGGCATGTGCCGGCAGGCACTTGTTGAGTTCGAGCACCGCACCGCTGCCCCCATTCGGTTAATCCTGGGAGGGGAGAGCGGACAAGTCATGATCGTAGACAGTGCAAAATTATTATTACCCTTTGCCTTTAGTCCTCGCGAACTGAACGGTCGCTAGCGCAATTTCTATCCGATTATGCAGTACATTTAGCAAGCTTAAAATTGGCTTGTATGGCTCCTCATTCCCTGCATCGAAGAAAATTTTTACAACAATCTGCGCTTACCGCCGCCGGCTTCTTTATTGTTCCCCGCCATGTGTTGGGAAGAGGCTTTGTCGCGCCCAGCGATAAACTGAATATCGCGGCCATTGGAGTAGGCGGAAAAGGCGAAAGCGATATCGCTTCTTTTGCCAAGAGTCCTTTCGTGAATATCGTGGCGCTCTGCGACGTAGACGACCGGCAGGCCGCAGAAGGAAGAAAAAAATACGCTGCGGCCACCTACTATCGCGATTTCAGGGTCATGCTCGAAAAAGAAAAAAACAACATCGATGCCTGCAGCATCTCAACGCCCGACCATACACATGCGGTGGCTACGCTTGCAGCCATGCAACTTGGAAAGCATGTGTATACGCAAAAGCCGCTGACGCATGATATCTATGAGGCCCGCCTGTTGGCAGCCGCTGCAAAGAAATACAAGGTGGTCACTCAAATGGGCAACCAGGGTGGATCGGGAGAAGGCGTGCGAAGAGCACAAGAAATGTACGAAGCAGGACTGATCGGAGAAGTAACAGAGGCGCATGCATGGACCAATCGACCTGTGTGGCCCCAAGGGCAGGCCACTCCTTCGGGTGATTTTTCTATTCCCACCGAACTTGATTGGGACCTGTGGCTCGGGCCTGCCAAAAAAATTCCTTATCATCCTGCTTATTTGCCTTTCAATTGGAGAGGATGGTGGGCCTTTGGGACCGGCGCGCTAGGAGATATGGCTTGTCACATTCTAGATCCGGTATACCGGTTATTGCCCATTTCGTATCCAGAGTCGGCCGAATGCAGTGTGGCTACCGTGTGGAAAGAGATGTGGAACGATACGCAAAATACGGAGGCATGCCCACCGGCTTCTATCATTCACTTGCGTCATCCGAGAACAGATGGCAAGGGAACCATCAAGGTCTCTTGGTACGATGGCGGTTTGCTGCCACCCAGACCCGAAGAGTTGGGACCCGAGGAGCCCTTTGGGAATTGGGATGGGGGTGTATTGCTGATCGGTACGAAAGGAAAGATGCTGATCGATTGTTACGGGGCTAACCCCAGGTTGTTACCCACGCGTCTGATGAAAGAAACCGCATTACCTGCTCCTTATCTGCCTCGTGTTACAGAGGGTCATTACCTGCAATGGGTCAACGCATGCAAAGCAGGCTATGAGAATGGCAAGACCAGTTCTCCCTTCTCGTACGCAGGACCTTTTACGGAAAGTATCTTGATGGGCAATTTGGCCATACGAAGCTGGCTGATGAAAAATCCCAACCTAAAAGGATGGGATGATAAATACCTGGGCCGAAAGAAATTGATCTGGGATGCCAAGGCCATGAAGGTGACAAACTTCGACGAAGCCAATGAGTTCGTAAGAGGAACCAGTCGTCCGGGATGGGAATTGCCGACGCTCTAATCTTGTAACAGTTTCGCTAGCGCCAGTAGTTCTTCTTTTTTATAACGCTCGGGCTCGTTATCGTAGCACTGGGCGAGTTCTGTCATTATAAGCGCAATGGTCTCGACATTGGAGAGCGGTGTAAAAAAGCTTTGCTCGGGCGCTACATTCATCTTCTTGAAATAGCCATCTACTTCTTTGCGGGTAAATATCTGTCCGCTGGCAGGTTCAATAAAGTATTCGATCTTCTCTACTGATTGAATCCGTTGTCCCTGCGGCTGTAGTACCGGTTTAAAATAAGCCAGTATAAATTGTCCGGGTATTCGGATGGGTCTGATGGGTATGTCCAATCCCTCGCACAGCAGCAGGTATATGATACCGTTGCCAAACCCATTTCCTTTTTTAGAAGACAGCACGGTTTGCAGCAGAAATTCCTCGGGGCGGGTATAATCTTTTGCTTTCCCTTTTAACCCGTAATAGCTAAAAAGAATACTGGTCAGCACATTGATCTGCTCAAGGGGCGTCAGGTAGTTATTGAGTTCGAGCCATACGTTTCTTCGAAGTTTCTCCATCTCGGAGAGCACCGGTGCAATGGTCAGGTCAGGATATTGAAAACGAGTACAGAGCAATGCACCGGCGAGTAACTCGGGCTGGGCCGACGTCTTCCAGGCGATCAGATCGTTTTGGAGGTCTTGCAATTGCAGCCGATGGATCAGTGACTCGATGCGATGCTGCACCTGTTCGTTAGGTGTGGTTTCCCACAAGTGCTCCAGGTTGGGAATAAGGTTGCGTCCATAGTGCGCAATCCTGTTCGATACAGCACCGAATACCTCTTCGTCCGGATCGTCTATAAGACTAAAGAGAGCGGAGATTTCTTTGTCTTGTTGCATGCACACAATTTCATGATAGCAAACTGCATTTGCAACTTAAACTTTTCCACAGGTCTTAAAAATTAGTTTTTCTCCACCACCATCATCCAATCCCAAGGACGGGGTGTCTTAAGCCAGCGAGGTGGCCGGTTGAACTCGGTATTCCAGGTGTACTCGATCTTTTCAAGCTGTAGCGGGGTAAAACCGGCTTTTGTAAAAAGAAGGTCAAGTTCCTCTGCCAAAAAGTGCTTGTGAGGAACTTCATCGATATCGCATACTCCCTGTAAAAGATTATTCCAATGGCGAAGTCCTTTTTGAGGGCTTGCAACAGGCGGAAAAGAAGAGGCGTCTATTTTGTACTCGCGTTGCAGTAGTCTTGCCAAAAGATACGATTCCAGCGAAGGAACCGTTACGATGAGTTTTCCCTTACGGGCGATACAGCGGGCCAGGTTTTGAAAAAAGATCCTTCTGTCTTTGGCGGTGGGGGTCAAAATCGCATTGATACAAATACCCAATTCGCAAACCGGTAGCTTGGCGGCCGTGCGGCTCATGTCTTTTTGCAGATAGGTGATGTTGGTCAGCTTGGTATGGGTGGTTCTCGCAATTTCCAGATTGGCCTTCGAAATATCGAGTGCTACCACTTCTTTGCAAAGAGGAGAGAGTACCGGAAACCATTTTCCGATGGCACAGCCTATATCGATAATTCGGTGCGAGGGTTCGGCGTATTTCCGTATGGCTTTTGTGATCAGCGCTTTTTTGTCTTGGCGACGAACATCGAAGATCTCTTCGTTGTAGCGATCGGCCATTTTTTCCCAATAGGAGCGCTTCATGCTTATTTTTTTCCGGTCTTCTTTTTGGTCGGTGTTGCTTTCGATTTTGTAGCAGTCGTCTTTTTAGAAACGGCCTTTTTAACGGGTGCTTTTTTAGCTCCTTTTTTGGCGGGGGTCTTCGAAGCCTTTGTTTTTTTAGAGAAGGCACCGGGTATTTGCTGTTCAATGAAGGCTTTGATCTGATCGAGAGAAAAGGCGGCTCCCTCTTCGGGGCTGTATCGGGCACCATCGGCTTTCTTGGGCAGGTACAGCTGCTTTTTCCCGAATCGTATTACGGGGCCCCAGCGGCCGTTCTCCAGCGCAATATTGAGTTCGGGCCAGCGCTGAATGTATCGGTTCTCTTCTTTTTTGATCTTGGCCTCGATAAGCTCGTTCATTTCTGCAGCGGATAGGTTGGCAAAGTCATATCGCTTCGGCACGTTAATGAACATGCCATCCCATTTAATGTAGGGTCCAAATCTTCCGGCTCCCTTGGTGATCGGCTTTTGCTGAAAGGATCCCACAGGAGCGTCTGCCTTTTGTTTTTCTTTTATTTGCGCAACGGCTCTTTGCAGATCGATCGTGCCCAGATCGGTTCCTTTGGGCAGCGAAATGAATTCTTCTCCCCATTTTACATAGGGGCCAAACCGTCCTACATTTACCGATACGTCCTTTCCTTCGTATTGACCCATTGGGCCCTGCGCACCAAAGAGGGCCATGGCCTCCTCGTACGTGATGGTCTCAATGCTTTGTCCGGTCGGAATTTTTGCAAACCGGGGTTTCTCTTCTTCGTCGGCTTGTCCGATCTGTATCATCGCTCCGTAGCGCCCCATGCGGGCCACAACGGCTTTACCACTGGCGGGGTCGATGCCCAATTCTCTCTCTCCCTTAATCCGTTCGGCCGTCTCTATCGTTTTATCTACATCTTTTTTAAAGGGGCTGTAAAAATCCTTGATCATCTTGTTCCACTTCATCTTTCCGGTAGCGACCTCGTCGAACTCATTTTCAATTTTGGCCGTAAAACCGTAGTCCATCACATCATTGAAATATTGCAGTAAGAAATCCGTTACCACCAATCCCAGGTCGCTGGGAAAGAGTTTGGATTTTTCAGCGCCGGTATTCTCTTCTTCGGTCAGTGTTGTGATCTTGTCTTTTTTTAGCTGTAACACACTGTATGATCTCTTGACTCCCTCCTTATCTCTTTTTTCTACGTAACCTCTTTTCAATATGGTAGAGATGGTGGGAGCATAGGTAGAAGGTCTGCCAATTCCCAACTCCTCTAATTTTTTTACCAACGATGCCTCGGTATAGCGGGGCTGGGGGCGGCTGAAGCGTTCAATGGCCTTCATGGTATTGAGCGTAACCTTCTGGTGCAGTGCCAGTGGGGGCAACATGCCTTCGTTCTCTTCTTCGCCGTCTTCTTCGTCCCTTCCTTCGCGATAAACTTTTAAGAAGCCTTCGAACTTCAATACCTCACCCGAAGCGGTCAGCTCTTCTTTATTGGTCGAGATCAGGATCTTTACCGTGGTCTTTTCGAGTTCTGCATCGGCCATCTGTGAGGCCATCGTTCTTTTCCAGATCAATTCGTATAGTTTGGCCCACTCGGCCTCTTTGATACTGGCATTGCTCATGTAAGTCGGGCGAATGGCCTCGTGCGCTTCTTGTGCCGACTCGTTTTTATTGCGATATTTTCTGAATTGGTGGTATTGTTTTCCGTACATCTTCTCGACCGTAGCGGTAATATCGGCGAGCGCCGTATTGCTCAGGTTTACACTATCGGTCCTCATGTACGTGATGTATCCGTTCTCGTAAAGTTTTTGGGCGATCTGCATGGTCCTGGAAACGCCGTATCCTAATTTTCGAGACGCTTCTTGCTGTAAGGTAGAGGTCGTAAAAGGTGGGGCAGGAGAGCGCTTGCCGGGTTTGACCTGTATGTCGTTGACCTGATAGGTAGCACCCACGCAGCTTTTTAAAAAAGCCTCCGCACCTTGCTCGCTGGCTTGTTTTTTTCCTTCGGCGGCAAAGTTGATCAGTCTGCCGTCGGAATCTTTATCGGCAAACAAGGCTTCGATCTTAAAATGACTTACAGCTGTAAAGGCATTGATCTCTCTTTCTCTTTCTGCTATCAGACGAACCGCCACACTTTGTACGCGTCCTGCACTTAAATTACCTCGCATACTCATCTTACGCCACAACACCGGGCTTAGCTCAAAACCTACGATACGATCCAGTATGCGACGCGCTTGTTGCGCCATGACCAGGTTCATATTGACCCGTCTGGGTTTTTTGACAGCCTCTTGAATGGCAGGCTTGGTAATCTCATGAAAAACGATCCGCTTGGTCTTGCCCGGGTCTAGTCCCAGCACCTCGCATAGATGCCAACTGATAGCCTCTCCCTCGCGATCCTCATCCGTTGCCAGCCAAACTTCTTCTGATTTTTTAGCGAGGCTCTTTAAGTCGCTTACCACCTTCTCCTTATCGGCCGACACAATATAGCGGGGCTCGAAGTTCTTTTCCAGATCAATTCCCATCGAGGCTTTTTCGAGGTCCCGGATATGCCCAAAACAACTCTTGACCTGAAACTCCTTACCCAGGATCTTTTCGATGGTCTTGGCTTTGGCCGGGCTCTCTACGATCAGTAAATTTTTTGCCATGAAGTGCGGTAATGACATTAAAAAATCGGACGCAAGTTAGGCAAGAATACCAAAAAATAATTTAAACTGAACATCTTACCCACTTCTTTGTTTTAGCATTACATTTGCAAACCCTATGTATACCATACATTTCAACTTCGAGCAAGCAGGGCAAAAACCGGTCACGCTCACGGGGGTAAAAGCCGGAAAAAGTCTGCTCGAAATTGCTCTCGAAAACGATATCGAACTCCATCACAACTGTGGTGGGGTCTGCGCCTGTAGCACCTGCCATCTTTATGTTAATAAAGGGGAGGAGTTTCTGGAGCCGATCAGCGACAAAGAAGAAGACTTCATCGACCGGGCCGTGAATCCCCGTCTCAACTCGAGACTAGGTTGCCAGTGCGAGTTGTTGGAAGGGTCCGGGCATATCGATGTAACCTTGCCTGACCAAAGTCAGTTCTTGGGCGAATAATTTTCTATCTTTAAAAAAACATTCATGTCTCATTTTGAACCACCCATCGGTTGGAGCGATCACGAGGATATTGCCTTAAAATTATACGAGCGATTCGGAGATGATTTTACAGAAAGTAAGATCTACCGAATTCGGTTTACCGATCTGCTCGAGTGGGTCCTTGCCATCCCCGGGTTTACGGGTAAAAAAGAGGAGAGCACCGAGGGGCATCTCGAAATGATCCAAAGCGCCTGGGTCTACGAGTGGCGCGACAACCAGAAATAGTCTTTCATGAGCAGTCAACTTCCTTTTGAGCGCATTACCACTTTTATTTTTGATGTGGATGGTGTGCTTACGGATGGATCGGTCTATCTGATGCCCGATTTTACCCAAGCTCGCAAAATGAACATCAAAGACGGCTATGCCCTGCAGTTGGCTGTTAAAAAAGGATATCGTGTTTGCGTGATCTCAGGAGGCACCTCCGATGAGGTCAAAGAAAGGCTTCGTAAACTTGGCATCACCGAAGTCTACATGGCGGTTTACAATAAATTAGAGATGCTTACTTCTCTTTTGCAAGAGTGGGAGATATCGGCCGAAGAAGTGTTGTACATGGGCGATGATCTGCCCGACCTGTATGCCATGAAGGCATGCGGCCTGGCTTGCTGCCCTGCTGATGCTGCACAAGAGATCAGAGAGATCGCTCATTATATTGCTACCGCAAATGGAGGCAGTGGTTGTGCAAGAGAGATCATCGAAACCGTCTTGACCACCCGCGGTCATTGGGGCCCCGAAGAAAATATAGCGTCTCGCTAAACTCTACCGGCCATGCAATTGCTCTTAGGTTTTTCTCGTCTGATCCGGTTACCCAATCTGCTTTTTATTGCCTTGGCCCAAAGTTTATTTCAGCTAGCCATCTACGAGCCTGTGTATGCAGGTCATATCCCCGAGGGCGACAGCGTTCGGTTTATGTGGCTATTGCTCGCTTCGGTGCTGATCGCTGCCGGCGGGTATGTGATCAATGATTATTTTGATGTTAATATCGATGAGGTCAATAAACCCGATGCACTGGTGGTCGATAAGATCATTGGTCGTCGTTGGGCCATGGCCTGGCATTTTCTGCTAAGCAGTGCCGGGTTGGTCTGTACGGCACTGGCCATGCAGTCTCCTTGGCAAGGGTATCTACTTTTGATGAATCTGGCCTGTGTGGTGTTGCTTTGGTTTTATTCCACAAGGTTTAAAAAGAGTTTTCTGTTAGGAAATTTTCTGATAGCCTTGCTGGTCGCCTGGAGCATCCTGGTTGTTTTTGTCGCAAAGATCGATCCTGTTGGCTGGGCCTACGGCACTGACTTTCGACAATTGCGTCTGTATCGTTTTGCTGCGCTCTATGCCTGCTTTGCTTTTTTGGCCACACTGGCCAGAGAGCTTATCAAAGACGTAGAAGATATGGAGGGAGACCGTCGCTACGGGTGCAGAACGCTGCCGATCGTGTGGGGAATAGGGGTGGCCCGCTTTATAGCACTGGTATGGGTTTCGTTGTTATTGTTATTATTGGTGGGAGTACTTGTTTATTTATTGCAGCTTAATTATTGGGTGGCATTTTTATTCGGATTCGTACTGATCTTGCTGCCCTTGCTCGATTGGATAAGAAGGTTGCAAAAGGCGGTTACACCAAGTGATTTTGGAAAGCTAAGTCGTTATGTAAAGTGGATCTTGCTAGCCGGAATCCTCTCGATGGTCTTCTTTTATTTTTAGCGTATGCAAAAGATAATTCTTGCCTCTCAGTCGCCCCGTCGCAAGCAATTGCTGGAATGGGCCGCCGTGCCTTTTGAAATTATCGTAAAAGAGACCAAAGAAGATTTTCCGCCTCATCTGGCCATCGAGGAAATCCCGATTCATATTGCCCGGCAAAAGGCGTTGGCCGTACAATCGTTGGTGCCGGAAGGTATCGTTACGCTGGCGGCCGATACGGTGGTGGTCTTAGAAGATCGTGTAATCGGAAAACCCGTGCACAGAGAGGAGGCGGTCAGCATGCTGCTTGCACTGGCAGGACAGGTACACCGCGTAATTACCGGCGTAGTGCTAAAGCAAGGCGAAAAAGAAATTAGTTTCTCAGATATTACCGAAGTGGCCTTTCATCCGCTCACACTAGAGCAGATCGAATTTTATGTAGACCAGTACAAGCCTTACGACAAGGCCGGTGCCTACGCCATCCAGGAGTGGATCGGAGTGGTGGGCATTCGCTACATCAATGGTGATTTCTATAATGTAATGGGTCTGCCGGTAAGTAGGGTGTTACAAGCCCTTTCAAATTGGTGAGCTTTAGGCCCACTGTGCCCAATCGATCGTTACCACAATATCGGGGTGAATGCTTTTGATGACAGGGCAGCTTTCGCCGGTTCGCTTTAACACTTGTTTTG
>DNMB01000114.1:13107-13384 GCA_003489485.1 Chitinophagaceae bacterium
CCTACTCTTCTGGGATCGGACAACATGTTCTTTTGTACCGATATGCTAAGGCCTGTCATGTCGATCTCCATGTCGCGGGCCTTGATACCCATAACGGTCAACATACAGGTAGCCAGCGACGTGGCCAGCAGATCGGTCGGCGAGAAACGTTCTCCCTTGCCCTGGTTATCGACAGGAGCATCCGTTTCAATGGCAGAGCCGCTTTGCAGATGCGTGCACGTGGTACGAAGTGCTCCTTGGTACACAACACGAGAAGTCATATTCAATAATTTGTCTA
>DNMB01000192.1 GCA_003489485.1 Chitinophagaceae bacterium
TCTGGCGTGTAATAGCTAGAGGTGATCCAGCTGCCGACCGAATTATCGTACCAGTAGGCACCATTCGCACTGTGACCCGCAGGCAAGATGGCACCACGGTCTTTGATGGCCACTCCAATTACTTTTCCTTGAAAATTCGTGGCAAGTCTCAGTTCATCGGCAATGCTGGTGACCAATAGATTTTTGGGACTCATTTTTCCCTGCGAGCTACTGCTGCCCACGGTGCTGACCGATTTATCTTCCGTGCAATACACTGTTCTTCTCAGTTGGCCATCCCACCATGCGTTGCCGGTAATGCCATTGATGGCCGGAACGGTACCCGTATAGACCGCACTATGGCCACAAGCCGTTACGGTTGGTGTGTAGGGAATCAATGTTTGCTCACAGCTATGTCCCTCTCCCAACATTCTTCTAAACCCTCCCTTTTCGCTAAAGCGATCGGCGTAGCGATACAGATAATCCCAGCGCATCTGGTCCAAGACGAAGCCTACCACCAAACGAGGTCTGGGTGGTCTTGTAGCAGTGCCGGAAACGGGGGATTGTGCCCACGTGGATGTAACGAATAAAAAAGCAAAAAGAAGGCCGGGAATAGGTGCTTTGCGCATGGTAGTCTATTGTTGAGATAAAGGTAATTTGTAAAAACTAAAACTAGGTAAACTTTGCGTTAACGTATGGGAGTGCAATGCTCGGACAAGATCTTGACTTTGCCCTGGTGTTTTACGATAGTTACGCTACAGCGCTGCCGGTCATCAAAGCTCTCGCCATGATAAAACCCCTTGCCGCTCCAAACGGTGTTTACCACTGCCGCATTGCCATCTATTTCAACGGAGATCTGTTCGCGAGACATGTCTTGCAAACGGTACACGTCGGAACCAGCCGTAGCCAATAGCGCGGCGCGGGTAAAGGTTCTGCCCGATTGTGTAAAGTACAGGTAGTGTGTAGACAGCGCTTTATCGACCAGCGCGGGATTTTTTTCTTTCCAGCCTCTGTCAAACTGATCCATGACCGTCGTTACTTCTTGCTCGGTAAGTACGTCCTCGGCAGGCCGACAAGCGATCAAAGCTGCACTCAAAAAAATAAATACGTAAATGAATCTCATATTCTTTATTTGGCCTAATTCGAAAACAATAGTCGGTATTGCAGTGGACTCCAATTGGTGCGTAGTACCTGTACGACCCAATATCGCTCAGCCCGGTAGATCTCCAGCAGTAATTGGCGCTCCATGACCGATACATGCTGGTTCTCATTGAGCTTTTGCCATCCGAACTCTTTTTGGGAGAGTATCTTTTTTTGCCACTGCAGCGCTGCGCTCTCATCTTTGCACAAGTACTGCTCTGAGTAACATACCCCAGCGCTGTCGCAACGTAGCTGCAGATCGACCGAACGCGATCTGCTACCACTAAAGGTTTTTGAGGAACCTGGCGTCTGCACAGCCATGCGGTCTGCGCGATCTGATTTTCGGGTTTCTTTCTTAAGCCGGCTTTGCACTTTTTTTTCGGTGAGCCCGACATAGTTTTGCGCCGCCAATTCGAAGGGAAGTAGCCCTACCAATAATCCAAAAAGACACATCAGACGCATGGCTGCAAAATTACTGCCTTTTCTTGCTGTGCAGCCATTGGTCGAACGCCTTCAATGAAAAACTACTGAGGTTTCGATCGGCTGTGAGGCCACCTTTTTGGGCGGCCAGTATTCCATAGTGCACATCGGCGAGCCCTTGGGTGGAGTGGGCATCGGGATTGATCGAGATCAGTACTCCTTTATTGAGCGCTTTATCGATCCATTGCCAGTCCAGGTCAAGTCTACGGGGGTGGGCATTCAGCTCAATGACCACTCCATTGGCGGCACAAGCGTCAATGATCTTTTGATGATCGATGGGATATCCTTTTCGGCTCAGCAATAATCTTCCGGTCGGATGACCCAGTATGCGGGTATACTCGTTTTCAATGGCCTTGATGAGTCTGGTATTGGCTTTTTCTTCGGTCATTCCCAACTGGCTATGCACAGAGGCGATCACCAGGTCAAAACTGGCCAGCACCTCATTCGAATAGTCAAGGCTCCCGTCAGAAAGAATATCGCTTTCGATCGATTTATAGATCTTAAAGGGGGCCAGTATTGCATTGAGCTGATCGATCTCTTGTTGCTGCGCGGCTACGCGCTGCGCATTCAGTCCATTGGCATAGGTGGCCGATGCAGAGTGGTCGCTCATTACCATATATTCCCATCCTTTTTCGATGCAGGCGCTAGCCATCTCTTCTATACTATTGCCACCATCGCTCCATTTGGAATGACAATGTATGAGGCCTCTGATCGATCCGGTCTCGATTACTTCAGGCATTTTTTCTGTTGCAGCCCTCGTTACTACAGCTGCATTTTCTCGCAGGTACGGAGCGATCCAGTTGAGGCCTTTGGCTTTGAAGAGATCTGTTTCTGTACTTGCTGCCTCATATAAGTCGTTATTCAGTACCGGAAGCTGTTCAAAAGCCTCAAGAAAAGAAGGTGAGCCCGTGGTCCAAAACTGCTGCTTTGCCAAGGGCGGGTTGGCCGCGTATACTCTAAGGCGAAGACCATTCTTTAATTCGTAGAGTAACGACTGAGCGGTCTCTTCTATCAGCTTGGGCGGGTGCGCCGTAACGAATTTTGGTTTGATGATATCGATGGGATGAGTGACCACAAATTCCAGTTCTTCTATGGTTAGGGCTTGTCTTCGAAAGGCTCCCGTGATGGCTACATGGTCCTTTCCGAATAATTGCTGCAAGTAATTTTCGATAGCCGGATAGACCCCTTCGGCCTCTGCATAGAGCAGTTGTGTTTGGTGTTGTAAAAAAAACTGGATCGACTCTGTAAGCGACTCCTGGGTTTTTGTTCCAAAACCTTTGTAGCCGACTAAACGGTTTTCTTGGCAGGCATACAGTAACTCGCCCACCGATTCGATTCCCATCTCTTTCCAGATCACATGAATCTTTTTGGGTCCGAGCCCCTTTATCTGTAACATCTCGATTACGCCGGATGGGATAATGCTGATCTGCTCCTCGAGCGCAGACAGCCGGCCGGTATCTAGTAGTTCTTCCACGGCCTTTGCCACGCTTTTTCCGATACCGCGAATAGTGAGCAGTTTTTCGCGAGGGGTCTGGCTAAGGGGGTAGGGCAATTTATCGATGGCAAAAGCTGCGGCCCCGTAGCTTTTTACGCTAAATGGGTTGGCGCCCTGTATATCGAGCAGGTTAGACAGCAATTTGAGCTGCTCCGCTATGGCAGCATTTTCCATAGCCGCAAGGTAAGGCCTTCGGGCTTGCAGGGGAGGGGTATAAATGAGAAAATCCCCCGAGAGCGGGGGATTTTCTATTCATTTTCGGAAGATTACTTCTTCTTCTTAGCAGCTTTTTTCTTAGCAGCTTTCTTCTTTGGAGCGGCCTTTTTCTTTTTCTTAGCTGCTTTTTTAGCAGGCTTTTTCTTGGCAGCTTTTTTCTTTGTAGCCATTTTTTTTGAATTTAATGTGTTAGTAAAATGGATTAACGATGTTAAAAATAGACATAATTTTTTAACATCCAAATTTTTTTCTACAAAATTTTGACGCTGCGCGACTTGCGCTTGTGGGCTATGTGTTTGGAAAATTAGGCTTCGGCCGCTGTTACAGAAACAAAAGTGCGATTGTTTCTTCCTTTGCGGAATTCTACCACTCCATCGGTCAATGCAAAAAGTGTGTAGTCTTTTCCTACGCCAACATTTTTACCGGGATGATAAACGGTGCCACGCTGACGAACGATGATGTTGCCGGAGAGTGCAGGCTGACCGCCATAAATTTTTACACCTAATCTTTTGCTTTGCGAATCGCGGTTGTTCTTTACGCTTCCTTCGCCTTTCTTATGTGCCATGGTAAGATCTTTTTTAGGGTATCAGATGTTGCTACTGCTTATGCGATGCTCAGTACTTTGATTTTTGTATAGGCCGTACGATGACCTTTCTTTTTATGAAATCCTTTTCTTCTTTTTTGTTTGTAGGCGATGACCGTGTCTCCTTTTACCTGGTCTACGATCTCGGCCTGTACTTTAGCGGTGGCGGTACTGCCTACCGACAGCTTGCCGTTGGCATCGACCAATAATACTTCAAGATCGAGCTTGTCACCGGCTACGCCCTCAACGTGAGGTACATACAGGGTCTGATCCTTTTCTACTTTAAATTGCTGACCGGCAACTTTTACAATGGCTATCATACTATAAAAATTAGGACGGCAAAGGTAAGGAACTTTCCCGAACTTGCCAACGAAAATCGGGGGTAGTTATGACAATCAAGTCTTTCCTTGCCAAGCCCTTTGCGGCTTACATTCAGCGGACCATCAAGGCCGATATGGCCAAAGCCCTCTCCGATCAGCAGCACCAGCTACAGCGTTTATTGAAAGTGGGGGCTAACACAGTGTTCGGAAAGTCAGTTCATCTAAAAGATGTTAATGATTATCAGTCATTTAGATCGGCCGTTCCCATTCAGGATTACGAGGGAATGAAGGGCTGGATCACGCAGATCAAAGAAGGAAAGCACAACGTGTTATGGAGGGGGCGCCCACTTTACTTTGCCAAGACCTCTGGTACCACCAGCGGGGTCAAGTACATCCCCATTACCAAAGACTCCATTCCCAATCATATTAATACTGCCCGAAACGCCCTGCTTTGTTATATGGCCGAGACCGGCAACACCCGTTTTGCCGACGGAAAACTGATCTTTTTATCGGGTTCCCCCGAATTGGAGCGGGTCGGCGACATCCCCACCGGGCGGCTGAGCGGAATCGTAAATCACCATGTGCCCCGATACCTGCGGGCCAACCAGTTGCCTTCGTATCAAACAAATTGTATAGAGGATTGGGAAACCAAGCTTGCTCAGATCGTGGAGGAGACCCTTCATCAACCCATGACCCTGATCAGCGGCATTCCGCCGTGGATGCAGATGTATTTCGATGCCCTCACACAGCGCAGCGGAAAAAGAGTGGGAGAGCTATTCCCTGATTTTAGTGTGATGGTACAAGGCGGAGTCAACTTCGAGCCGTATCGTACGCGCCTATTTGAGAGCATCGGTCGAAAGGTCGATACCATCGAACTGTTTCCGGCCAGCGAGGGGTTCTTTGCTTTTCAGGATTCACAGCAAGCCGAGGGCATGTTGCTTAATACCAACAGTGGCATTTTCTATGAGTTCATTCCTGCCGATCAAGTTGGAAGTAAAGAACCGCAACGTATTTCGCTAGCCGACGTAAAGGTGGGTCAGCAATACGCCCTCATCATCAACAGCAATGCTGGTTTATGGGGCTACGATATTGGCGATATGGTACGTTTCGTATCGACCGATCCGTACCGCCTGGTCGTAACCGGCCGCACCAAACATTTTATATCTGCCTTCGGAGAGCATGTTATCGGAGAAGAAGTCGAATACTGTATCAGGGAGGCAGCCCAACAGATGGGGGTCGGTGTTACCGAGTTTACCGTGGCGCCCCACGTAAGTAACGACAACACGAGGTCGTATCATGAGTGGTTCATAGAGTTTGACCAATTGCCTCCATCGATCGAGACCCTGGCAGCTAGGATCAATGAGTTACTCTGTCAAAAAAACGTCTATTATAACGATTTGATTCAGGGTAATATCTTAGCTCCTTTGCAGATCCGCGTTGTCAGAAAAGGCGGATTCATCGACTACATGCGCTCGGTGGGCAAGCTCGGTGGTCAGAATAAAGTACCCAGGCTTAGCAACGACAGAAAGCTCGCCGATGCCTTAACTTCGTTTACATGAGTCAAGTACCCGCTGCTAAGAGGATCGCTTTGTTTGGATCGACCGGATCAATCGGAACGCAGACCCTCGACGTGATCGCAGCTCATCCTTCGCTGTTCAGTGTAGAGATTCTTACCGCACAGACCAATCATGAGTTATTGATCGATCAGGCGCTTCGTTTTTCGCCCAACATGGTGGTCATTGGTGATGAAAAAAAATATCCCTTGGTAAAAGAGGCCTTGCGATCTACCTCGGTCAAGGTATTTGCAGGTGAAAAATCATTAGAGGAGGTTGCGGGTCTGGATAGCTATGATCTAATGCTGGCTGCGATCGTGGGCTATGCAGGACTCAAGCCAACGCTCTGTGCGCTTCGCCAGGGAAAGACCGTCGCACTGGCCAACAAAGAGACTTTAGTGGTAGCGGGTGATATCGTCATGAAGACCGCATTGGAGCATCGTGCTCCGATCATTCCCGTAGACTCAGAGCATTCTGCCATCTTTCAATGTCTGGTGGGAGAAACCAGAAATAAGATCGAAAAGATCATTCTAACCGCGTCCGGTGGTCCTTTTTTGGGAAGAAAGACCAATTACCTCGTGAACGTAAAAAGGGAACATGCCCTGCAACATCCCAATTGGAGCATGGGTGCCAAGATCACGATCGATTCAGCGACGCTGATGAACAAAGGACTCGAGATGATCGAAGCAAAGTGGTTGTTCAACCTGCGTGCCCAGCAGATACAGGTCGTGGTACATCCGCAAAGTATCATTCACAGCATGGTGCAGTTCGAAGACGGCAGCATCAAGGCGCAGATGGGGCTCCCCGACATGAAGCTTCCCATTCAATATGCGTTGGCATTTCCGCAGCGCATCAAAAGCGATTTTCCCCGCTATGATTTTCGCTCTGTGAAGAATTTGAGTTTCGAGGAGCCCGATGTTAAAACTTTCAGAAATCTTGCGCTGGCCCAAGAAGCGCTCGACAAGGGAGGCAATCTGGCTTGCGTAATGAATGCTGCCAATGAAATTGTGGTCTACGCCTTCTTAAAGAACCGAATTAATTTTCTCGAGATGACAGATATAATCGAGCGCACCATGCAGCGGGTTCCCTTTATTGCGACCCCTACGCTCGAGGATTATTTTGAGAGCGATGCAGCGGCTCGTACCTTTGCAGCCGATCAGATCAATCTCTGAGCGCGGGTCTAATCGCTTCGAGAAACCGATCGCATAACGTATGGTACTATTAACAATCAATTGGTCTTCGGTAGGGCTACAAGTGGCACAACTGCTGCTTTCCCTTTCTATCTTGGTGATCTTGCACGAGTTCGGGCATTACATCACGGCACGCTGGTTTGGCTGCCGGGTAGAAAAATTCTATCTTTTTTTTGATCCTTGGTTTTCGCTCTATAAGAAAAAGCGGGGAGAAACCGAGTACGGCATTGGCTGGTTACCACTTGGGGGCTATGTTAAGATAGCCGGCATGATCGATGAGAGTCTCGATAAAGAGGCCATCAAACAGCCCGCACAACCTTGGGAGTTTCGAAGCAAGCCCGCCTGGCAACGACTTATCATTATGATCGGTGGGGTGGTCATGAATGTGCTAGTGGCCTTTGTGATCTATTCCTTTATCTTAATGGTCTGGGGCGATAAGAAGATTCCTACTGCCTCCATGAAGTATGGTGTGCATGTAGTCGATAGTACCCTGTATAAAATGGGTATTCGTAACGGTGACCGCATTTTGTCTGTGGATGGAGAGCCGGTTGCCGATTTCGAAAAATTGAGAAGAAAGTTGATTTTGGGTCAACAAGTACAACTGCAACGGGACACGCAAACGCTTTCCATTACCATGGATAAGGACCTGATCGGTCAGCTGGTCGAAAATCGCAATCGATCCACGCGCGGATTCTTAGAAGTGCGCAGGCCAGCCATTGCCTTTTTGGTTCCGGATACCACGGCTGCCTACCGGGCCGGACTGCGAAAGGATGATCAAATAGTAGCGGTCGATAGTGTTCGATTCTCTTTTTACGACGAGCTGCAAGAAAAGTTATCTGCCAACAAAGGCCGCACTGTTTCTCTCACCATTGTGCGGGAAAATCAAGAGCTTGCTCTTCCGGTACAAGTGAGCGAAGAAGGCAAGATCGGATTTTTGGCTTACGGATATAGTTACCAGCAGATGGATAGCTTGGGGTGGTTGCAACTCGATGTTAAACGATATGGCTTTATGGCCGCATTACCTGCTGGTGTTCAAAAAGCAGGCTATGAATTAAGAGACTATATCGATCAGTTTAAAAAAATTCTGGATCCCGACACCGGTGCTTATAAAGGGGTAGGGGGATTCAAAGCGATGGGCTCTATATTTTCCGGTGCAGGCTGGGATTGGGAATCGTTTTGGCGCATTACGGCCTTTCTGTCGATCGTATTGGCCTTTATGAATCTGTTGCCCATACCTGCCTTGGATGGCGGACATGTGATGTTCACCTTGTACGAGATAATCACCAGGCGAAAGCCCAGCGATAAGTTTTTGGAATATGCCCAAGTGGCGGGAATGGCTTTATTATTGGGACTGATGCTCTATGCCAATGCCAACGACTGGCTGGGATGGGGCAGATAGTCTAAATAACCCGGGGGCGTTTGGTTTTGACAGCATAGTTCTTTGAAAGTGTAAGCATGTACTGCGTTGCGTAATTAGCAGTTTAATCTGAATACGAAAACTCAAATGGCAATACTCAGTATGCCATGGCTGCCTAATCAGTGATCAGGTAGTCATTAGGGCCGCCGGGCCGGTTAATCTGTTACCAAGCCCCGCCGCCGACTCAAACCCAAAACAGGTTGCGGTAAACAGGCCTTGTAAAAAAGGCAGTCTGCGCTGTTTACCTAAGCTAATCGCAGCTACGAAGCAAGTTGGTACGTCCGGTTCCTGCCTGCTTTCGACAATCAATGCCGGAATAAACATGTAGAAAGCTTTTGACGAATATGTTTGGACACCGGTTCGACTCCGGTCGCCTCCACTTTTTTATTTTATATTTGTTACATCAATTAAGCGATGCGTATGAAACCGTTCAATCTGTTGCTGCTGGTCAGCTTTTTTTCTCTTTGGGCAGGAACGTCTTCCTTTCGTGTGCAGCCCGGTACCCCCGATGCGATCGTAGGGGTCTGGAAGACCGGCGAAGGAAATGCTATGGTGCGGATCTACAAAAATGGTGAGAAATACCAGGGTAAAATTGTTTGGTTAAAAGAGCCCAACGATCCCGAGACAGGAAA
>DNMB01000124.1 GCA_003489485.1 Chitinophagaceae bacterium
ACGTGTTGGTCCTCTCCACTTTTATTCCACTGATCATTTCGAGCGGAGGAAACAGTGGTTCGCAAGCCGCCACCCTCATTATACAAGCCCTCGCACTTGGCGAGATCACCATACAAGATTGGTGGCGGATTGCCCGCAGAGAGATCAAATCTGGATTCTTTATGGGCCTCACTCTTGGCGTGCTGGGATACCTGATCGTTACGGCAGGGCATTACTTTCTGGGACTTTTTGGTCCTCATCATGCTACCGTTGGTCTCGCCATCGGAACCGCCCTCACTGGGGTTGTACTCTGGGGCACCATGATGGGCTCCATGTTACCACTTCTTCTAAAGCGTCTCGGCGCAGACCCGGCTACCTCTTCTACTCCCTTTATCGCCACCCTGGTGGATGTAACGGGTCTTCTGATCTACTTCGGTACCGCTTACTTAATGTTGAGAGATCTACTATACTGATTGATAGATAGATAAGGGTTTATCTTTACTATTTTAATACATGCGGATTTTTGCGGGTTTGATGGAAAATTGCATTCTTAAAAGTAGGTTTGCCGCACAATTATTTGCTTATGTGCGGAATAGTGGGCTATACAGGAAGCCGCGATGCTTACCCAATAGTAATAAAAGGACTTAAACGATTAGAGTACAGAGGATACGACAGCACAGGCGTGGCGCTCATGGGCCAGTCACTGAGCGTATTTAAAAAGATGGGGAAAGTGGCCTCATTGGAGGATTCCATCGTTGGAAAAGAGCTGGGCGGAACGACCGGTATCGGTCATACCCGTTGGGCCACGCATGGAGAGCCCAGCGACCGAAATGCACATCCGCATTTATCTGCCAGCGGCAAGCTGGCCATGATCCACAACGGCATCATTGAGAATTACAGCCAGCTCAAACAAGAACTCGTCAACAAAGGATACAGTTTTAAAAGTGATACCGACACAGAGGTCTTGCTGAACTTCATAGAAGAGATCAAGGTCAATAACGATTGTTCGCTCGAGGAGGCCATACGAATAGCGCTAAAAAGGGTAACGGGCGCCTATGTGATCTTGCTCATTGACCAGGAAGTTCCCGATACAATCATTGCAGCCCGCAAAGGCAGTCCACTGGTGATCGGTGTAGGACAAGGAGAACATTTCTTAGGCTCTGACGCCTCTCCTATGTTGGAGTATACAAAAGAAGTGGTCTATGTTAACGACTACGAATTAGCCATCGTAAAACCGCAAGAACTCGTGCTCAAGAATTTGGGCAATGAGCGCATTACCCCCTACGTACAAAAACTCGACATCGAATTGGCCGCGATAGAGAAAGGCGGCTACGAACACTTTATGCTCAAAGAGATCTTTGAGCAACCCAAGACCATCTTTGATTGCTTGCGCGGAAGACTGAATGCAGAAGCGGGCACCATTACACTGAGTGGAATCGAACAATATGCCGAGGCCTTGCAAAAGGCCAATCGGATCGTGATGATCGCCTGTGGTACTAGTTGGCACGCCGGACTTACGGCCGAATATATTTTTGAGGAATGCTGCCGACTGAATGTAGAGGTAGAATATGCCTCAGAGTTTCGCTACCGCAATCCTGTTATTCATCCCGGTGATATCATTTTGGCCATCTCGCAAAGTGGAGAGACGGCCGATACACTGGTAGCGATAGAGAATGCCAAAGCCAAAGGAGCCATCGTACTCGGAGTAGTCAACGTAGTGGGTTCGTCCATTGCAAGAATGAGTCATGCAGGCGCCTACACCCATGCCGGTCCGGAGATTGGCGTGGCTTCTACCAAAGCCTTTACCGCACAGCTGGCCGTGCTTACCATGATCGCCTTTAAAATTGCACAACTCCGCAACAGCATCAGCGCCGAAAGACTGTCTGCCCTACTGCACGAATTAGAGGCCATTCCGTCTAAGGTAGAGAAGATATTGGCGAATACCGATTCCATTAAAGAGGTCGCAAAGCGATATGCGCAAGCCAGGGATTTTCTGTACCTGGGTCGCGGCTACAACTTTCCGGTTGCGCTCGAAGGCGCCCTTAAGCTTAAAGAGATCTCTTACATACATGCAGAAGGATATCCTGCGGCCGAAATGAAACACGGTCCGATCGCACTGGTCGACGATCAATTGCCGGTAGTAGTAGTAGCGACAAAGGACTCTTACCACGAAAAGGTGCTCAGCAACATGCAAGAGATCAAGGCCCGAAAAGGAAGGGTGATCGGAGTGGTCACCGAGACTGATGAGGCCGCCACACAACTATGCGAAGCTGTCTTGACCGTTCCCGAAGCCGACGAGATGCTGGCTCCCATGCTCAACGTGATCCCCTTACAGCTACTGGCCTATTACATTGGCACAGAAAAAGGCTGCGATGTAGACAAGCCCCGTAATCTTGCCAAATCGGTAACCGTAGAGTAACTACCAATCTGACCTTATACCTTATCCATGAATATCATCAACAAACAACCGGTATCCTCACTCGGGTTTGGTTTTATCGACAAGCCCCACCTCCCAAAGGGGAAAGATGAGTTCTACCTGCGCGATCGCCAGCATCGAACCGACCACCAATACAGAAAGCTCAATGCAAAAGAGATCCAGATTCTTCAAAAGAACGATAATAGCGCCGATGACTGGAACAATGTAGAAGTAGCAGAACTTTTTGATGCTCGCCTGATCAAGCGATGCAGTTTTTTTGGACGCATCCGCATCGGAAAACTGCAACCTTTCTTTCACGAGTTCAATAACCTGCGTATGCCCGTAGGGATCTATAACAGCACCATCATTAGCTGCGATCTGGGTGACAATGTGGTCATTGACCAAGTAAGCTTTATGAGTCACTACATAGTGGGCAATGATGTGATGCTGGTCAACATCAAAGAACTCTCCGTCTCTAATCATACCAAATTCGGAAATGGCATCGTAAAAAATGGGGAGGATGAATCGGTGCGTATCTGGATGGAGATCTGTAACGAGAACGGGGGTCGAAAAGTGCTTCCCTTTAACGGGATGCTGGCAGCCGATGCATGGATCTGGTCCAAATACCGGGCCGATACTGTACTATTAGAAAAGTTCAAGAAGTTCACCGACGACAAATTCGACAGAAAAAGAGGTTACTATGGCAAGATCGGTGAGAGAACCGTTATCAAGAACTGCGACATCATAAAAGACGTATGGATCGGAAGCGACGCCTATATTAAAGGAGCTAACAAACTAAAAAATCTTACTATATCGTCCGATGAAAGAGCAGCCACGCAAATTGGCGAGGGTTGCGAACTGGTCAATGGCATCATTGGCTTTGGCTGCCGCATTTTCTACGGCGTAAAGGCCGTTCGCTTTATGATGGGCAGTCACTCGCAATTGAAATATGGCGCCCGACTGATCAACTCCTATCTTGGCGACAACTCTACCATCTCTTGCTGCGAGGTATTGAACTCACTGATCTTTCCCGGACACGAGCAACATCACAATAACTCATTTCTTTGTGCGGCACTCGTGCAAGGCCAGAGTAACATGGCGGCCGGTGCCACCATTGGGTCCAACCACAATTCGCGTGCTGCAGATGGTGAACTGATCGCCGCAAGAGGATTTTGGCCGGCGCTGTGCGTAAGTGTAAAACATAATTCGGTCTTTGCCTCCTATACCATGATCGCCAAGGGCGATTATCCTTACGAGCTCAACATTTCTCTACCCTTCTCACTGGTGAGTAAACAAACCGATTCAAACGAGCTGACCGTGATGCCCGGTTATTGGTTTCTGTATAACTTATATGCGTTGGCACGCAACAGCGAAAAGTATAAAAGCCGCGACCAACGGGTCGATCGATCCATCCATCTTGAGTACGACTATCTGGCCCCCGATACGATCAATGAACTCCTTAGCGGATTGGCTTTGCTGCAAGAAGCCACCGGCCGTGCCTATGCCAAGGCCGAGCAAAAGAAATTACTCTCCAAACAATTTCGCAGTACCGGAGAATGGCTATTGGAAAATAACGCTGACTATGTCGATGAGCTGACCATAACCGCAGAAGGCATGGAGAATGGCAAACGCCAGGTTAGGAT
>DNMB01000140.1 GCA_003489485.1 Chitinophagaceae bacterium
ATGACGGGAGAGAACAGAGTGCTGGCCTATCATGGACTTCAAAAGGCAAACGCTGAGCCCAACTTTGGAATAGCCGCACTGGCAGAGATCGGCAGCGTACAACAGCCGCTTACCATTCACCAGCTGGTCTTTATGATCGCTCCACGGGTCAATGCGGCGGGCCGAATGGACGAAGGAGGAAAAGCGGTAGAGCTATTCATTGCGGGCTCTTTTGAGCAAGCGCTCGGTTTTGCTTCGCAACTGCAAAGCGATAACACCGACAGAAGAGAAGCCGATAAAATTACCACGCAGGAGGCCCTGCAACTGATCGAAGAAAATCCGGCCTGGAAAAACAGCCGCTCTACCGTAGTGTTTCAACCTCATTGGCACAAGGGCGTGGTAGGAATTGTCGCCTCACGACTCATCGAGCACTATCACCGCCCTACGATCGTGCTAACGCAATCGGGTGAGCAGGTAGCAGGAAGCGCCCGCAGTGTTCCGGGATTCAATTTGTACGAAGCCATTCACGCTTGTCGCGAACATCTGATCGGATACGGAGGACATTTTGCAGCCGCAGGTATGACCCTGCTAGCCGACCAAGTCGATGCTTTTCGTGAAAAATTTGAAGCCGTGGTTGCAGCCAGCATCACAGACGATCAACTGATACCGGAAATTATCATTGATCAGGAGATCAAATTGCAAGACATATCTCCAACTTTTTATTCCATCCTTTCTCAAATGGAGCCATTTGGACCTGAGAACCTTCGCCCGGTCTTCTTGCTCTCTACTTTATACGACACGGGTCAATCCAAGATCGTAAAGGAAGAGCACATCCGTTTCGTCCTCAAAGACAAAACAAATCGATCTACCATCTCAGGCATAGGGTTCGGCCTGGCCAATCGCTTTAGTCTGCTCACCGGCGGCCAGCCCATCGATGTGGTCTGCACGCTCGATGAAAATCACTTTAACAACAAGACCACCATACAGCTTCGGGTCATGGACATCCGCGCTGCCCAACCATAATCTTTTTCGGCCTTAGTTCCAGGTCAACTGCAGATCGTCAATTGCAGTTGAGGGCCTGTTGTTGCTTCCTGTGGTAGCCGTGAGGGTCACGATACGAATCCAAACCTTTTGCGAAAGATTATTGAGTGCCGTTCCAAAGTTTACTGTGACGGGCGTACTGGAGAACGTACCCACATTGGTAGTTAAGGTAGCAGGCGCAGTAGTGACGGTCGTGAACGAACTTGGATTATCGCCAAGCCCATATTCCACTCGCCAAGTGGCCGTGCGACCTCCGGGGGTAGCGTCTAGTGATTGAAACAGAAAGCTCATTTGAAAATTGCTCTTTCCGGTCGTGTTGGTTATTTCGAAAAGAAAAGAAGCGCCGGGATCATATCCGGTAGAACTGGTTTGTCGTATACCCAACGCGCGATTGGTAGAGGCGGTTTGCGCCGCGGCATCGCTGGAGGAGGTGAGTCCGGTCGCCGAGGCAAAGTTCTTAAGCCCCGCACTGGTCTGATTCCATGCAGTGGGCGTAGCCAGACCCGTTGATGGATACACGGGCATATTACCGGTACCCAACGAGGTAGCCGATGCGCCGATCTTTACAGAGACCCCTTGCGGAAGTCCGTTGGCAAGCGCATCAAAATTCTGCGTGTAAGGAGAGTTCGTAAGCAATAATCCTCCGGAGGCCGGGGGCGGAGAAGACCCTCCCACTACATCACTGAGGTTTCTGAACGAGATCTGCCGTGTGGTATTAAAAGGAGTCAGATAGCCCGTAAATGAGGTGGCAGCAGAAGGAAACGGAGTTGTTGCAAAACTAGCTCCCGAGCTGGTAAAGACCGTAAGGGTACCGGAGGCATCGGTCATTGTAACGGACCCGCTCCAATTACCGGCAGTACCTCCCGAAAATGTAATGGTGGCAACTTGCACCAAGGTAGATTCCCAATTGCGAAAATTACTTCCGATGGCGGCCAACGTGGCCACGCGGGGTGTTATGACCTTTCCGGTTGCTATCAACTGGGCATATCCCAGCGGAACGTTATTGAGCTGCAGCAGACCATTGAACTCTGAGAGCTCCAGGCCAGAAACATTTACATCGATCGAATCACCCAGATTAAAGTTATGGGCGGCAGAGAAGCGTACACAAATTCCGGCCAGTCCGTTCCCTTGTTGCAAATAAATATTTTGATTGTTGAGATTGTTGGTAGATCTATCGCTGATCACGACCCCGGTGATTTTTCGACCCGCCGGTGCAAATGTGCTTGCCCCATTGTACAAGGCACGCAACTCGGATGTTGCCAAAATGGTAGCAGGACCCGAGCCGCAACGAGCGCCAGAGAAACGCACATCGCTGGTATCACGTATCGTAAGCTGCTTGGTCGTACCAAAGTAAGAATACACACCCGTGATCGTGCCATTTCCTGCAGGCATTTTTACTGTGGCAAAATTGGCATAGTTGCTGGTGCGAAGGGTAATACGATTGGTCGACGGAGAAGTGCAACCCTGCAGAATTCGGTTGCCGGATTGTGAAGCATCTGCATAATTACGCGCCGTATCGGCGGGTGATGCCTCCATTTCACTGAGCTGTATCAACGTGCTGACGTGTGGATCCTGCAACGAAGTGGTCAGTTCAGATACGCTCACCACCTTGGGGGTCAGGGGTTGATTAAGAGGCCCCTTTACGATGTGCTGATCAAATAGATTAAAGGCCAATAAAGTGACACCCCCCTGGCTTATGAAAGCCGAATCGATTCCTCCACCGAACTGTAAAGTCCCGTTGTATTGACCCAAGTAGAGCCCCTTTAGCTTTACGAACAATTTTCGTCCTACAGGATATTGATTGAAGAGGTTATTGCCTGCCAAACGCAACAGCACTCCGCCCGTGGCATCCTGCAAGGCGATCTGCTGATAATAATTTCCATTTTTATCATCACAAGAAACAACTCCCTCAATGACCAGATCATCTGTGATGGCCACGGGAGTGCCCGAGGTGTAACGAGCCTTTACGTCCCTGATGGTGGTATTGGCCACAATGGAGGGGTTACCGGGATCGACCGGGTCAACATTGGTTTTCTTACAACCGGCTATGCCAGAAAGGGTCAATAGCACAATGAAAAGGATCTTGATGGTGGAGAGGATTTTCATATCACTTTTTTTAACCTTAAAAAATTATTGGATATCGGCCGCACTGCGAATACCGATCTGTGTAGCATCTTGCGTGGAAGTTTTAAAGATAGAAACATACCCGGTAACGGATCGCCCCGCGGCATTTACGGAAATACCCGATGCATTTCTGACGAACATGGTCAAGCTACCCGTTCCATCCGACAGCGTGTATGTTGTTCCTGTAGTGTTGGTAGCCGTCTGAGTAATAGCCGTCAGGTTACTGATCTTGACAAGCGATGAAGCCCAGGTGTTGCGGTTAGCGAGTATTTGCGCACAGGTAGCGGAACGAGCAGTGATGGCCAGTGTAACAGGAACGATCACGATCTTCTCCTTCGGGACACTCTTTAATTCCAGATCGCCGTTAAACAAGATCAACTCACCCACCCCAGCAGCATCGATCTCCAACACCGATCCGAGGGGATAGACAGGAGAACCAATCATTGTATAGAGATAAATGCCTGCCCCGCTTTCATCTTGCAAACGAAAATTACCAGCGGCCTCGTTGGCGCTGTTCGAAACGACCACCCCTCTGATCTTCTTCGTTCCCGCAGGAACAAGCAAGGTGCCGGAACCGGGATAAAGGGCCCTGAACTGGGTAAGGGGCATCAGCTGCGAAGGATTGGTGGGCACAACCGGATCGGGTCCAGCAGGAGCAATCGGCTCCCTGTTGCAGGCGGCGAGCACAATAAGAGGAGCCGACACGATCAACAACACAATCTTGGTAATGAACGATCTCATAAAATATATTTTCTGGTTCTTGGCACTAGAATCGAAGAGTAACGCTGGTAAAAAAATTAAGGCCGAACGCATAGAAAAGGCGTGGCGGAAACTTGCCCACCTCTACCGGATCGGCCGCATTCTGCTGCTGGTCATAACGCAACTGCTCAAAACCTCCGGTTAAGATTTTACGGTTATTGAGCAAGTTGTTTATGCCTGCGTTAAATACAAGAAACGTAGACTTGTTGCCGATCTCATAGGAACGGGGCAGCTTCCACGAGTACCCCCCGAAGAAATCTACCGTATACTGCGCCTCGAACTTTTGCTGATCAAAAACTTGTTTGTGCTGATCGGTTCCGGGCGTAAGGAACTGCAGGGCATCCCAGGTGCGACGCAGCGGATTGATGGCCAAATAAGACTGATCAAAGTAACTGGCGGTAAGGCTTACGAACCAGAACTTGGGTGATCGGTAATTGAGCGCCAGACTGTACGCCTCCATTGGAGTAGAAGGCACCTTGAAGTTCTCGGCGTAGATGATGTCGCGCCCGAGCTCTGTGGCACTGTTATCGACCGTTATAACGGCTCGTTGACGACTGTCAAAGTAATATCTGCCCACCGAAGCAGCGGCATTGAGTGTTAGGGTCGATGACAAACGAGCCTCTACACCCACCTCTCCACCAAAATGCAATTTGTCGATTCCACTAATGGCATAGTTGACGAAATTTTGGTAGAAGTCGTGGTAGAAGATCATGACATCCATGCCTTTTCTGAACTGGGTATAATAGCCGCCCAGCTTCAGCCGTAGCTTAGGAGCATTGAGCACGTACCCGGCCTCGCCAGTAAGGATCTCTTCGCTTTGAAGTTGCTCCTGTTGGGCATTACGGGTACGCGGTGAGATGTAAATATTCTCGAAATAAGGTGCCCTCGTCAAATAAGAACCATTTACAAAAAGATAGTTTCTGCCGTCGATCTTATAAGTGAATCCTGCCTTTCCTGCATAATTCAAAAAGGTATTGATGGTCCCCTTTCCGTACGAATCATTGGGGAAAATCCCATTTCGAACATTTCCCTCACGATAGAATTTTGTATGCGAGGCCTGCCCGGCCAAAAAGAGATCCCACTTATTGAATTGAAAGACGCCTTGCCACCAGGCCGCCGCACGATTGATGTTCAGATTGTAGTCATAGCCGAAACGGTCGCCGACCTTCAAGATCCTGTTCGGTACGTCGATATCAAACTGATTGCTACCTCCACCCGCACCAAGATCCCTTTCGGCAAATTGATTGAGGTTTACATAGAAATCACCTCCGAGTAGATCATCTACTTTTTTATAATAACGATTATGCTGCGACTGGTACGACAGACCAGCCGTCATATCGAAATGCTCTCCTATACGGGTGTTGAGCACCGTATTGAAATTGAATCGACGGGTGTTGATGATCCGGTTCTCCACGATATACCTTGAACGAAGACCCGATACATTGTTACCGGCAATTCCGTTGGCGTTGGTAATGGTCGCGAAGCTGGAGCGATTCACATCGTACAGGCGCTGCCAGTTGATCTGACGAAGCGAGATGTCGCTGCGCATAAGATCTGCCAGCCGTGTTGCCTGCGACGCATCGGGCGTGCTGGCCCAGGTGCGGGTGTAACTGGGCAAGTAGCGATAATAGTCGGGACGCGGGTCAGCTGCATTATACCAATCAAATGCGGTTACGGAGCGATCTCCGAACGAGTAGCTCGCGGCGGTCGTTAGCGTCGTGTTGTTACGCAACCTGAACTCATGATTCAAGATAGCTACCGGCTGATGCGTTCTGCCCACGCTCACGTTGCGCTTGCGTCCGCTTTGGTAGCCCCAATTGGGATTGTAGTAATTGGTGCCGGCCAAATCCATCATTTCTTGTACCGCTGCGCCTTGTCTACCATTTTCGGTGGGTGCATCAAAGAGTGTCATCGAAAGCAGATGTCGTTGCCCGATCTTTTTATCGACACTGGCAAAAAATGCCCATCCGTCGTAATGGGTACCAGGCACGTAGCCCTCTTCGGCCCAGCGTCGACTTCCGCTTAACGAATAGGCCCAACCCTTTTGACTCATCCCCGATGAGTGCGTCAGCATCACGCGATTATTATAGGTACGATTTGAGGCGGCATAGCTGATCTGTGTTTGCGCGCGCTGCCTGCTGGCGCGAGCATCGATGTTGGTATTTCCTCCAATATCACCGAACGTGAAGGTATTGTATCGCAATCCCCACGAAACATCCCGATTTCGCATCACATCGTTAAGACCTCCCCAGAGACCGAAAGGGGTAAAGCCATTGTCGAGATTGTCCATGGGTACACCATTCAAAAAGGTGCTGAAGTGATCGTTGTCGTAGCCTCGGATCCTGAACCGAACAGCACTGAAATTAAAAGAGGCCGCAGCGAAGAAAGGATCGCGACCGGCCGTCAGTAAAGAAGAGACATTTTGATTGCCCCCATCTCCAAGGTCATTGTCATCGATGGAGACGGTAGGGATATTATCGAGTATACCATCCTTTATTTCTTCTATTATTGAGCTGTCTTTTCGAGAAGTAGAGTCGACCTGTGCCATCACCGGCAAACAAAAAAACAGACCGACAAGCAGTAGCGGGTACAAACGCATGTAGTTTGGTTTAGTAAGGCAGACAAATTTATTGGGAATAGGCAGCAAACCTCGAAAAAAGTTTATCACATAACAATAACACAACAATTCGGCCGCAGAAGAGCGAACAAAGGCTTTTCTGTACATTCGCAACGCTTATTTTGATGCATGAAAAAAATTACGCTGATCTTTTGGGCGCTACTGCTGAGCATAGGGCTGCTGGCGCAAAAAAAACAATACAAGTCGGCAGTAATTGCCTTTTACAATCTCGAAAATCTTTTCGATACCGTCGACAATACGTTGATCAATGACGAAGAGTTCTTGCCCGGAGGCATACGCAACTACTCTACCCGCATCTACCAAGACAAGCTTGGCAAGCTGGCCGACGTTATTGCACAGATAGGGACCGAATTGAATCCCGACGGACCTGCCTTGCTGGGCGTAGCCGAAATTGAGAACGATACCGTTCTGCGCGATCTTTCTAACCATGCTACGATCGCCAAGCGTCATTACAAGTGGGTACACTATGATTCAAAGGATGCCCGCGGTGTGGACGTAGCCCTGTTTTACAATCCCCTCTATTTTACTCCTGAGGCAAGCGATAAGATCTTTGTGCCTCTGCCCAGCGGTTCTAAGGACGCTTACTACACTAGGGACATCCTATGGGTAAAGGGAAAACTCGAGGGGGAAACCATTCACGTCTATGTCAATCACTGGCCCAGCCGAAGTGGTGGCGAAAAAAGAAGTGAGCCCGGACGGATCGCTGCGGCCAAAGTCTGTCGTCAGCATATTGACAGCATCTTATTGGCCGATGCAAGCGCCAAAATAGTTGTAATGGGAGACCTCAATGACGATCCCACCAATAAGAGCGTAAACCAGATTCTATTGGCCAACAATAACCTTGCTCCCGAGCCGGCCCGCTCTTTGTACAACCCCTGGATGGAACTTTACAAAAAAGGCATTGGCACCCTGGCCTATCAGGATGCCTGGGGCCTGTTTGACCAGATCATCTTGTCGAGACCTTGGCTTAACAAAGAGCAAAGCGGCTTCTTTCTGTTCAAACAACATGTTTTTAACCGCGAGTTTTTGGTCGAAAACAATGGCCGGTACAAAGGATATCCGATGCGCACCTGGGACGGAAATTTTTACAGGGGGGGCTATAGCGACCATTTTCCCAGTTATATATTGGTTATCAAAGAGATAAATAAGTAACCCTTTCTTCTTGCCTCCTAGGGCGAAATCCCCTATCTTTGCCGCCCCAAATCTGTGTTCGCAGATTCTTTGCGGTAAATGCGCCGCAATGTCCAATGGGAGAAATCGAATTTTTAACCCTTTCCGGCCTCAAACCGGAAACAAAAAAAAGGTACATGAACAATTACGAACTGATGGTGATCTTCACCCCTGTTCTGAGCGACGACGAGTTCAAGGCTGCGCAAAAAAAATATGCGAAGCTGGTCACCGACAACGGTGGAACGGTAGTTGCTGAGAATGCCTGGGGCCTCAAATCACTAGCCTACCCCATCCAGAAAAAAACAACCGGATTGTACTGGGTACTGGAGTACACGGCAGCCTCTGACTTCAATGAGAAATTGAAAATCCAGTTGCTGCGCGACGAAGCCGTGCTTCGTCAACTTTGCACCAAGCTCGACAAATACGCCGTCGAGTACAATGCACGCAAGAGAAGTGGCGTAAAATCCGGTAACGAAAAAGTAGTGGAGGCTTAATACCATGGCAAAGAACGAAATCAAATACCTGACGGCCATCAAAACCGACAAACGCGTTAAGAAGTTTTGTCGCTTTAAGAAGTATGGCATTCGCTACATAGACTACAAAGACGTGGAGTTCCTCAAGAAATTCCTGAACGAACAAGGTAAACTCCTACCTCGTCGCTTAAGCGGAAACAGTCTGAAGTTTCAACGCAAGGTCTCTGACGCGGTAAAGAAAGCCCGTCAAATGGCACTGCTGCCTTATGTAACAGATCTTTTAAAATAACCTCACCCTAACTCCTCACCGGGAAGACAGTCACAAAAGACTGGGTTGGTGAACAAAAGAAACAACATGGAAATCATTTTAATTCAAGACGTAGATAATCTGGGTGCCGCCAATGAGGTGGTCAAAGTAAAGAACGGCTATGCCCGTAATTTTTTATTGCCCCGCAAACTGGCTATCGAGAACAGCCCCAGCAACAACAAGCAGCTCCAAGAGAGACTCAAGCAGGTTCGCAAGAAAGAAGAGTTGATGTTGGCACAGATCAATAGCGTAATTGCCAAACTCAACGAAGGTCCCGTTAAGCTGACAGCCAAGACCGGCACCAGCGGAAAGATCTTCGGTAGCATTACCTCCCTGCAACTGAGCCGCGCCATTCGTGAGCAAAAAGGCTTTGAGATCGATCGTAAAAAGATCAGCTTGCCTGAAGAGCTCAAAGAACTGGGTAGCTACAAGGCACAGATTGACTTTGGCAACGGAAAAACCGCTGAGATCGATTTCGAGGTGACCGCTGCATAAACTAGTTCAAACCATCTCGTTGAAAAGCCCTCCCCTCGGAGGGCTTTTTGCATATGTAAAAAACTACTAACCAACACGTTGCTTCAATTTTTTTTGAATTGCTCAACAAATTATCGCGAGAAATAAAAAAAAGCGTTATTTTGCCAGGCTATTGGTGCTCTTTCAGTTTTGCATGTCCGGAACGATTCGCAACAACGTAGAATGTTCTTATGGTACTGTTTACTGTTGACACTGTTTATTGTTTAAAAACGTATTAAAATGAACATTTACGTAGGAAATCTGAGCTGGAACCTCAAAGACCAGGATCTGCTCAACCTTTTTGCATCTCATGGCGAAGTAGCTTCTGCCAAGATCGTCACCGACAAGTTCACTGGCCGTAGCAAAGGTTTCGGCTTTGTGGAAATGCCCAACGACGACCAGGCACAAGCAGCGATTGCTGCCCTTAATGGCACAGAAGTTGACGGCCGCAACGTGGTAGTCAACGAAAGTCGTCCTAAGCCCGAAGGCGGTGGCGGCGGTGGCTACAAGAAGCGCAGCTTTGGCGGCGGCGGCGGCGGTTACCGTGGTGGTAACGGCGGCGGTGGCGGCTATCGCGGCGGAAATGGCGGCGGTTACAACCGCGAGAGTTTCAACAACGGCGATTTTTAATGTAAGCGGTCAAGAACCGCTACCCATTCAATAAAAGCTGCAGTCCGGTCTCTGAGAGACCGGACTTTTTTTTGTTACCTTCGCTCCACAATGACAGAGAAGATTCTGATCCTTGATTTTGGATCGCAATACACCCAGTTGATTGCCCGTGCAGTTCGAGAATCTAATGTTTACTGCGAGATCGTTCCATTCAATAAAGCCCTTTCGTTTGACCCTTCGTTAAAAGGGATCATCTTGTCGGGCTCCCCATTCTCAGTAAATGAGTCCCAAGCACCGCAAATCGATATAGCGGCCCTGATCGCACAAGTACCCGTACTGGGCATTTGTTACGGCGCCCAGTTAACTGCCAAGTGTTTCGGTGGAACGGTCGCCAAAAGCGATAAGAGAGAATATGGACGTGCTCAACTGCGCATTGAAAGTGACGACCCCTTCGTAAAAGGACTCGACAAGACCACACAGGTGTGGATGAGTCACAGCGATTCCATTAAATCACTACCCAACGGATTCGATCTGCTGGCTACTACCGAAAGCATTCCGGTGGCCGCCTTTCGAAAGAATGGAACGGATACCAAGCCACTCTACGGAGTACAATTTCATCCTGAAGTTTACCACTCCGTGCAAGGCAAATTGCTGCTAAGAAATTTTTTGATCGATATCTGTGGTTGCTCGCAAGACTGGACGGCGGCGCACTTTATCACCGACAGTGTCAACGCACTGCGCCAACAGATCGGCAAGCGAAAAGTAATAATGGCACTCAGCGGTGGGGTCGATTCGACCGTTGCCGCCACACTGATTCACCGAGCGATCGGCGACCAGTTACAAGGCATCTTCGTAGACAACGGTGTGCTACGCAAAGACGAATTCGAAAAAGTCTTGCACTCTTATCAGCAAATTGGATTACGCGTGACCGGCATAGATGCAAAGGCCCGTTTTTATTCGGCACTGGCCGGTAAAACCGATCCGGAGCAAAAAAGAAAGGCCATTGGTTCTTTATTCATCGATGTGTTTCAAGAGGAGGCTAAAAAACTGGAGGGCTTTGAACTGCTCGGACAGGGCACGATCTATCCCGATGTAATCGAAAGTGTTTCGGTTCACGGACCCTCCGTGACCATCAAATCACATCACAACGTAGGAGGACTCCCCGCACACCTTCATTTGGAGTTGGTCGAACCACTGCGATTGCTTTTTAAAGACGAGGTAAGAAAAATTGGATTGGAGCTCGGCATTCCTGCTGAGATGATCGGCAGACATCCGTTTCCCGGTCCCGGGCTGGCCATTCGCATTTTGGGAGAGGTGAACGCCGAACGAGTGGCCCTGTTGCAAGAGGCCGATCATATTTTTATTCAGTCACTCAAGGATAAAGGGCTGTATGAGTCCGTCTGGCAAGCTGGCGCGATTTTACTACCCGTAAAAACAGTAGGAGTAATGGGTGATGAACGCACATACGAATACACGGTAGCAATTCGGGCGGTGACCAGCGTCGATGGCATGACCGCCGACTGGGCCCACCTTCCCTATTCCTTTTTGGCCGATCTGTCGAACGATATCATCAACCAGGTGCGAGGCATCAACCGAGTGGTCTATGATATTAGCAGTAAGCCGCCGGCTACCATCGAGTGGGAATAATTTTTTTACGCATGAAAAGGAGTTGGATTGCCTTATCACTACTTGTGGGCGCATTGCTGACTGGCCCTCATCTCTATTTGAAGGCCCAGCCCGCTGCCCCTTCTGAAAAGAAGATCCGGATCGCTCTGTTCGCACCGCTCTATCTCGATTCTGCATTTGATAAGAACAATGTCGACCGTTTTGGAGCCAAGCAATTTCCAAAATTCATTGTACCCGGTCTGGAATTTTATGAGGGCGCGTTACTTGCACTCGATTCACTCAACAAAGAGGGCGCGGCCATCGACCTGGTGGTCTTCGATAACAAATCGTCTACGCAAAGCATCACCCAACAGCTGAGCAGTCCGGCATGTAACGAACTTGACCTCATACTCACCTACTGCGCTGCCACTGAATTAAAATATTTTGCTGCGGCCGGAAAGGAAAAAAAGATCCCGGTGGTCAACATCAATTTGCCCAACGATGGTGGCGTTACACAAAACCCCTACTTGGTCTTACTGAACTCGACCCTGCCTTCGCAGTGTCAGAGTATCTACAATTACATCCGCACTCGGTTCCCAAAACAACAGCTGGTGGTATTTCAAAAAAAGGGAATGCTCGAAGCAAGGATCCGCACCTATATAGAAGAGGCCGCCAAGAAAAGAGGAGGCACCCCGCCTGCGATCAAATTTGTGGAGCTCAGCGACAGCTTTACCGTGCAACAGCTCGTTCCCTGGATCGATACGGTAAAATCGACCCTTTGTTGGGTAGGAAGTGTGGAGGAGAATTTTGGAAAAAGGATCAGCCAGCAATTGGTTTCTCTGGCCAAACAACGATACAAGGTAACTGTAATGGGAATGCCCACTTGGGATGGCATCCGGGAATTTAGCAAACCCGAGTATCGCGGTGCCGACCTATTATACTGTACCCCCTTCTATAGTCCACGCACCGATAGCGTCAGTATGGCCATTGAAACTTTTTTCAACAATCAGCTCTATGCCCGACCCAGTGACTTGGTATTGCGGGGCTATGAAGCCCTTTGGCGATTTTCGAAACTGGTACAACGCTACGGAAAAGAAAGCTCGTTGCACTTGGGCAGCAAATCGTTCTCCCTATTTAGAGAAATGGACATTCAACCCGTAATGACCGCGGGTAACCCGCCCTTAATACAGTACTACGAGAACAAAAGACTGTACTTTCTCAAATGGCAGGATGGCTTCTTAAAGGCCGCTAATTGATCTTTTTCTTGAGCGAAGTAACCTGCTGCTGCAAATCGGATACCACATTGGCCAGTTGATTCATATCCCATCGGTGTTGCGTATTGGCCTTGGAGATGACCACTTGCGCCTGCCACATTTCCAATACTTCGTCGGCATTGACGGTGTAAGGATGAAAAACAGGATTATCACTGATCAGCGTGAGCTTATCTCGCTGTTTGATACTTTTCTGAATCCTTTTGTAAACGATGCCCTCATTTCTTGAGATAACGATACAGGGCGTATTGTTCTTGACCTCTTCGAGATCATTTACCTTTTCTCCAACGATCACCGACCCACTGGGTGTTGGCAACATTGAATCGCCTATGATCTCAAAGGCGCGATAATTACCGCCGGTCAGCATAGGAAGGGTGAATGTATTGAGCTCATCTATAAACTCAGGGTCCGCATAGCCGGCCAGGTATCCTGCAGCCGCCTTGACGGGCACGAACGGTATTTCCGCCGGACCCGCGTTCATTTTCAGCGATCGTCTTTTGGCCAGATAATTGGCCTTGTTATCGCTGAGGTCCTTGCGCAGCAGCTCATCCATGGTCAACTTAAAAATATCACAAACCGCCTCGAGCACTTCAAAACGGGGCTCGGCCCGCTCCTCTTCGTAGGCGCCGAGCAAGGATCTTTTAATATTGAGCTTGATGGCAAACTCCTCTTGGGTCCAGCCGCGGAGCTTGCGCAGATACTTCAGATTTTGATTGGAAAGTGCCATACTTGTCTAATTTATTTAGCGGCAAATTACTAATATTTTTAGAATTTCCAAATTTTTTAGCCGGCATTTTGGGGAAAGCTAAAAATCAAGGACTTTTACAATAGATGAGCACCCCAAAGAAAAAAAAGGCCCGGACCGCTTCAAAAGCCCGGGTTACCAAAGACAAACCCGTCATTCTCATTACAAACGACGATAGCATCAGTGCACCCGGCATACGCAACCTCGTAGAGGCGGTAAAGGATCTCGGACATGTCTATGTAGTTGCCCCCGACAAACCTCAATCCGGGATGGGTCATGCCATTACCATCGGGGAGCCACTTCGGCTTCACAAGACCCATCATTTCGAGGGCATCGATTCGTATGCCTGCTCGGGCACACCGGTGGATTGTGTTAAACTGGCCGTTGACAAAGTACTTCATCGTAAACCCGATCTCTGCTTAAGTGGCATCAATCACGGAGCCAATCATAGTATCAATGTGATCTATTCCGGCACCATGTCTGCTGCCGTGGAGGCCGCGATAGAAGATATTCCCTCGGCAGGGTTTTCGCTGCTAGATTACAGTATCGAAGCAGACTTTACCGCTGCGCGCCTCTATGCCCGACTGGTGGCGGAGAAAATGATGAAGACCAAGCTGGGCAGACACACTGTTTTGAATGTGAACATTCCCGCACAAAGACCCGAGTTGATACGTGGGCTGAAGATCTGCAGACAGGCCTATGCCAAGTACGAAGAGAATTATCTGCAGCGCAACGACCCGCACGGAAAAAGTTATTACTGGCTAACGGGTGAATTTATCAATGCCGACAAAGGAAAGGATACCGACGTGTGGGCGCTGGCCAATAATTACGTGAGCGTTGTGCCTGTGCAGTATGACCTTACGCACTACCCCTACAAAGAGCAATTGGCCAAAAGCTGGAAGCTATGATCCTTACCAAAGACGATCAGCGGCTCGGATTGATCCTGGGCTTTTTGGGTCCTTTACTGGGGCTGGTGTTCTTGCATAGCCTAAAGTTTCCTAGCTACACGTTTGTTGAATTCTTGAATAATTTTATTCACGAGAACAGACTGCTCACCTCCATCGGGTCGCTTAGCTTATTGGTCAATGCCATTCTTTTTACCATTTATGTGAACACCGAACGCGATCGCACCGCCAGGGGAATATTCATCGTTACGGTCTGCTATGGTGTGGGCATCTTGTTGCTAAAGCTTTTTAACTAACCCGATGCGCTACTACATTATTGCAGGCGAGGCCTCCGGCGATCTGCATGGAAGTAATCTGATCCATGCCCTGCACCAGCAAGACAACCATGCTGTGATACGCTGTTGGGGTGGCGATAAAATGGAAAAGGCCGGGGCGACACTGGTCACACACTATCGCAACCTGGCCTTTATGGGATTTGCAGAGGTCATAAAGAATCTACCCACTATTTTACGCAATCTTCGCTTTTGCAAAAATGATATAGAGGCCTTTTGTCCTGACGTGTTGATCTGTATCGATTACCCCGGCTTTAATCTTCGTATCGCCAAATGGGCGCATCAAAAAGGAATTCGCGTGGTGTATTACATCGCGCCGCAGGTTTGGGCCTGGAAAGAAAATCGGGTAAAAGGAATGAAGAAGTGTATCGATCAACTGCTCGTGATCCTTCCTTTTGAAAAAGAATTTTTTGCTTCTCGCTGGAACTGGCCTGTCTCTTACGTGGGTCATCCGCTGGTGCAAGTTGTAGCAGACGCAAAGAAGCAACCAAATGACCGACCGCTCGCAGATCGACCCATTGTAGCCTTACTACCCGGCAGCAGGCAACAAGAGATCGCCAAGAAATTACCGATCATGCTGCAGGTCACCACTTATTTTCCAGATCATCAGTTTATCGTTGCCAAAGCGCCCGGCACACCCGAGGCCTTTTACACTAACTTATTGGCTGGTCATCCTACAGTGCAATCGGTAAGCGATCAAACCTACTCACTTCTTCGACAAGCCAAGGCGGCGCTGGTTACGTCGGGCACCGCCACACTCGAGACCGCACTTTTCGGAGTACGACAAGTGGTCTGTTACAAAGGATCGTGGCTATCGTACCAGATCGGAAAGAGACTGGTCAACATCAAGTTTATCTCTCTGGTCAATCTGATCCTGAACAAAGCTGCCATCAAGGAATTGATACAAGACGACCTGACGTTGGAAAATCTTAAGGCAGCGCTACAAGAGTTACTGTTCGATCGCGAGAAGCAACAGCAGATCGACACCGACTACGCACAACTCCACCAATTACTCGGCGGATCGGGTCAGGCTTCGGTACAGGCAGCCGCCTTGATCGTGGCCGGGATCAAAAAATGAGTTTGATCGCCAGTAGCAACAAACAAAGCAAAAAAATAAAAATGCTTATGCGGTTAATGCCATGCATATAACCGATCCACTTGTCTTTGGGGCGATTGGGGTCTTTAGGACGCAGGTACAAATATTCGGCTAGTTGTTTCAGTACGCTCATGCTGCAAAATTAGTAGGTAAAGGGCAGCTCAATAAAAAAACCCCTCGTTACCAAGGGGTTCATTTAACAATCGTGTGTGGAGAATACCGGAGTCGAACCGGTGACCTCTTGCATGCCATGCAAGCGCTCTAGCCAACTGAGCTAATTCCCCGGGGGGTGGCAAATATAGTAAAAATTACTCGCCCCAGATCTGGTCTTTGCCTTCTAACCAGCGCTTTACCTGATCGGTGGTCACCGATTTGGGTCTTTCAATGGGGAATCCGAGCGCGCGATCCCAACAAAGACTGGCAAGCACGCCCAGTGCACGGCTTACTGCAAATAAAACTGTATAGAATTCATACTCTACCATACCATAATGCACCAGCAATGCGCCACTATGTGCATCGACGTTGGGCCAAGGATTTTTGATCTTGCCCATACTTCCTAAGATGGGAGGCACGACATCATAAATATTCCAAACGGTATTGACCAGCTTATCGTCGGGCATATGTTTTTTACCGAATTCCATCTGCGCGGTAAATCGAGGATCGGTCTTGCGCAAGACGGCATGTCCGTAACCGGGTACGACCTTACCGTTACTGAGCGTTTTGCGCACATACTCGGCGATCTGGTCTTTTGAAGGAGAGTCGGTTCCCAGCTCTGTCTGCATCTCGTAGATCCATTTGATCACTTCTTGGTTGGCAAGCCCGTGCAATGGACCGGCCAGCCCGTTCATACCGGCCGCATAAGAGAGATATGGATCGCTAAGGGCAGAGCCCACCAGGTGCGTGGTGTGTGCGGAGACGTTTCCTCCTTCGTGATCGGCATGGATGGTCATGTACAAACGCATCAACTCCTGAAAACTCTCATCGGGGTAACCGAGCATATGGGCAAAATTGCCCGCCCAATCCAATAATCCATTGGGTTGAATATGGTCGCTGTTCTTGTATTTACGACGGTAGATATAGGCCGCCACACGAGGCAGTCTCGATAACAAGACGATACAGTCGTCAAAGGTGGGAAGCCAATAATCTTTTTTATTGATACCCTCTGCATAACGCTTTTGAAAATAACTTTCGGTTTGCAGCGCCATTACAGCTACCACGAACATGGTCATGGGATGCGTGTGCAAGGGCAAAGCATCGATGGCCTCAAAGACATGCGAAGGCACGTGACTGCGGCGCTGTAATATATTGGTAACATGATTAGCTTCCTCTTCGGTAGGCAACTCGCCGATCAACATCAGATAAAATAATCCTTCGGGGAGCGGCTCTTGTCCACCAGGCGCCTTGGGTAATTTCTGCTGCAGCTCAGGAATGGAATAACCCCTAAAGCGAATTCCCTCTTGTGCATCGAGCAAAGAAGTTTCCGTAACCAGACCGGTCATTCCTCTCATTCCCTGGTACACCTGCGAAAGCTGCACCTCTCCTACTACTTTTGTTCCGTGCTCCTTTAACATCTCTTTGATCTCAATGCTCAGTGCATCGGCCTTTGCTTTGAACCGGTCTTTGATGATACCCATATGTTTGGTTTGAAAAATTCTCGTATTTGGTGATGCAAAATTAGGCGAAGCTCACCCCTATAACAAAAATTAAGCGATGAAGTTTTTACTTCGGTGTGTTGCGGTACATCTTTAGGGCCACGAGCGAAAAAACAAGATTGGGCAACCAGGCGGCCAACAGGGGCGGCAGGTTCCCTTTTATGGCAAAGACCGTCGAAAAACGGTCCGAAATAATAAAGACGGAGGCAATAATGATGCCCATGGCCAGGTGCATCCCGCTACCGCCCCGGGTCTTGCGGGTCGCGATGATCACACCGATCAGGGTCAACAGCAATACGCTGAATGCACCAGAGGTGCGCCGGTACCGCTCTACCCGCATGGCATTGAGCCCTTCGGTTCCGCGCTGCTCTTCGCGCGCTATGAAACGGTTGAGCTCGGGTGTGGTCAATTTATCTTTCAGATAATCATCTCGTCGCAACTCTTCGGGCAGCACATTCAACGACAAGAGCATGGTATCGTAACTGGTCAGTTGCTCTCCCATGCTGTCGAGCCGACGCTCCGTGGCCCGGTACAGCTTCCATTTTTTTGAGAGCGTGTCCCACACGATGCTTTCTGCACGAAGATTATAGACAAGCCGGTCTCGATCGGTTCGCTCCAAAAAAATACCCCGCGCCGACTTTGAGGTCGTATCGTAATCGCGAATACCTACAAATGTGTTGCTGTCGATACGCAGGTAAAAACAGGCAGCGCAGGTTCCGTAATACACATTTTTAGAAGGGTCGTTGCGATCGAGATAATTACTTTGAAAAGTGCTGCGCACAATGTTGGCCTTGGGGATCCAGTAGCGGTTACCGACCCACCAAAGGCTGGCGAGCAGTAAGCCACCTACCCAATAGGGTCGCAAGAGCCGCTTGTATGGTGTACCGCTGCCCAGAATGGCAATGATCTCGGACTGTGTGGCCATCTTGGAGGTAAAAAAGATAACGGCAATAAAAACGAAGAGCGGAAAAAGAAGACTCCAGATATGTGGAATAAAGCCAATGTAATATTGATCGAACAGTTGGGCAGAGCTAAGCCCGGACTTTACAAAATCGTCGGTCTTTTCGCTGATATCTACCGCTACGGCCACCACCGTAAACAGCAGCATGGAGAATAGAAAAGTGACCAGGAACTTCTTCAGTATGTACCAGTCAATTTTCCGCATGCGTCAAAAATAGCTGAAAAAAAACTCAACCCCTGTTAAAATCAGTGCTTAGCAGCGCTGCTGAAGCTGAGTCACCATGGTCGTTTTCCAGGCAGTAAAATCACCTTTGATAATATGAGCCCGCGCCTCTCGCATGAGCCACTGATAAAAACACAGGTTGTGGATACTGGCCAGTGTATAGCCTAATATCTCTTTGGATTTTATCAAATGTCGCAGATAGGCACGCGAATACGTTTCGCTCACTACCGAACCGATCCCACTATCGAGTGGCGAAAAGTCGTGCTCCCATTTTTTATTGTCGATGTTGACCACCCCTTCGCTGGTAAAGAGCATCGCATTGCGTCCGTTGCGCGTGGGCATGACACAATCGAACATATCGACCCCCAGGGCAATACACTGCAGTAAATTCCAGGGTGTGCCCACTCCCATCAAATAACGGGGACGATCGACCGGCAGGTGCTCGCAACACCAGCCGCAAATATCATAGAGCTGTTCCTCGGGCTCACCCACACTGAGTCCGCCAATGGCATTTCCTACAGCTTGTTTACTGCCGATATAATCACAAGAGATCTTTCGGAGATCACGGTATACCCCTCCTTGCACTATTGGAAACAAATTTTGAGTATACCCATAACGATCGGGGGTTTGGGTAAAGCGGGTCGTACAACGATCGAGCCAGCGGTGGGTCAGCTCCATCGACTTTCGGGCATAGGTATGATCGCTGTCGGCGGGTGGGCACTCATCAAAAGCCATCATGATATCGGCCCCGATGATCCGCTGAATATCCATTACCGATTCGGGGGTAAACAAATGAGTGCTTCCATCAATGTGAGAACGAAAGGTGACCCCTTCTTCGGCGATCTTACGGGTACCGGAGAGCGAAAAGACCTGATAACCCCCACTATCGGTAAGCAGGCTTCGGCTCCAGCCCATAAAACGATGCAACCCACCGGCCTGTTCCAACACCTGCAAGCCTGGACGCAGATAAAGATGATACGTATTGCCCAAAATGATCGGAGCATTGACCTCTTGAAGCAGCTGTTGCTGGGTGAGCGCTTTGACCGTACCGGCCGTACCCACGGGCATAAACACTGGCGTTTGAATCTGGCCGTGATCGGTCGTTAGGGTACCGGCGCGGGCGGTGACCGATGCATCTGTTTTTTCCAGCTGAAATTGCAGTGCTGCCATACCCACGCAAGATACAAGTATCTTGCTATCTTCGCCCCCATGTTGATGGCAGACTGGAGCAGTATTCTCCTTATCGTTTTTGGCCTTGTGGCCTGTATCCAACTTTTTTATTACGGCTGGTTCTTTGGTCGGGTCGCTTTTCACCGCTCGCCCCAACGTGCGCAATACAGACAACATCCGGTGTCTGTCATTATTTGTGCAAGGGACGAAGACGAGAACCTGGCCCGCAACCTACCGGGCGTACTGGTGCAAGACTATCCCAGCACCAAAGAAGTGGTCGTAGTAAACGACAATTCAACCGACGACTCCAAGTATATCTTGCAAGAGCTAAAGAAAACCTTCAAACACTTGCAGGTGGTCGAGCTGCAACAAGAGGCCAAACTGATCAGCGGAAAAAAATATCCGCTCTCCATTGGTATCCGCGAGGCCAAACACGAGATCTTGCTGCTTACCGATGCAGATTGCGTTCCGGCCAGTGAGCATTGGATGCAAAAGATGCAAGATGCTTATGGTGAAGGAATCGAGATCGTACTGGGATATGGCGCCTATCACAAAACACGCGGTCTGCTCAACAAATTGATCCGTTTTGAAACCTTTCATACCGCCTTGCAATACTTGTCGTACGCACTCGCAGGCATTCCTTACATGGGAGTAGGCCGCAACCTGTCGTACCGCAAAGATCTCTTCTTGCGAAACAAGGGCTTTTCCGCTATCAACCACATTCCGAGTGGCGACGACGATCTCTT
>DNMB01000210.1:0-3628 GCA_003489485.1 Chitinophagaceae bacterium
TAGGTATAGGTACGACGAGTCCTTCACAAGCTCTAGATGTAAACGGCAACGCCCGATTCCGTTCAGTGGGTTCCGAAGCAGTAGTAAGTGTCTTGTCAGTAACGAGCAATGGTACATTAACGGTTTCTTCTTCTGATCTTCGGTTAAAAACTAATATAACCACTATCGATAACGCTTTAGAAAAGGTGATGAAATTAAGAGGGGTAAATTTTAATTGGAAGGATACTTCGAACAAGGTAAGATCTACGGGCTTCATCGCGCAAGAAGTTTTATCGGTAATGCCAGAATTGGTATTTAGAAATAATTTGATGGATATTATGGAGTCAATTACGGGCAGGCAGCAGGTCTTTTTGTAGAGGCCATCAAAGAGCAACAGAAAATTATTGACCAGCTCAAGGCAGATCAGGTCAACGCGTTGTTACAACTCCGGCAATTACAAAACGAAATTCAGTCCATGCGTAAAAACCAAACACCCCATCACCCTTAAATTTGCTTAAATCAATTACATCCTATGCAAAACACCATTCTTCGCACTCTTCGCTCTCTGGCCCTGGTCGTAGCTCTTGTCTTTGTGGTAGGCTTTACTGCACAACGTATTTACACCTTTAAAATGACCGAGGCGCAGGCGCAGTACCACTGGCAAAATCTGGAAGTCATTAAAGTGGCTATGGATCAGAGCAATTTGCCTCATAATCAGGTCAAGCAGGTCATTGGTGCCATCGACTCGTTGCAAAAAGATCTGCAGCGCGGCCTTACCATCGATTCTACCTCGGCTGCCAAGCCGAAGTGATTGGCAGGCTAGTTAAGGGCTGCCGATAAACTGCGTATCTTTGCAGGGCTACAGACCGGGCCGTCGATCCTTCGCTTCGGCAAGGGTAGGAAAGTCCGGACAGCACAGTGCCATGCACCGGTCAATAGCCGGGCTTCGGGTAACCGAAGACAGAGAGTGCCACAGAAAATAACTGCCTTTAACTTGTTAAAGGTGAGGATGAAAACGTGGGGTAAGAGCCCACGGCCCCGGCTGGTAACAGCCCGGGCGGGTAAACCTTGCATGCTGAAATGCCACGTATAGTAACCTTCGAGGGCGGCACGCTCGAGTTTGCTTCGGCAAACGGGTTACAGGGTAGGCAGCTTGAGCTCCTTGGGTAACTTTGGAGACAGATAAATGACGCCCTCGACAGAATCCGGCTTACAGGTCTGTAGCATTTTTAATTCTCGATGATGTTGTACAAAGCAGAAGAGGCTCGTGACAAGATGGAGGCCCCGCTACACGTGGTCGATCTGCACATCGAAAAGCTTTGTTACAATTACCGCGGGCTCTCCAATGCCGAGATCATTTTACTGCAGCTCGATACGTTCGAAAAATATTTTCATTTGGCCTGGGTGCATCACCTGGGTACCCTTACGGTCATTCATGGGGTAGGCAAGGGCACGCTCAAAAGTGAAATTCATCGTTGGTTAAAGGATCGTCCCGAAGTGCGCAGCTTCGAAAACCGGTACCATCCTCTCTATGGCAATGGCGCCACGGTAATTCAGTTTGCCTTGTAATTGCCTACCTTTGCGCCATGACAATCGAAAAATTACAGGATATGCGGTCCCGCATTGTCGGGATAAGGAGGTTTCTTTGACGTCGAGAACCGACTGCAGAAAATAGCCCAAGACAAACAACTCTCCCTTAGTCCCGGTTTCTGGGACGATAATAAGCGTGCCACCGAGATCATGAAGAGCATCAAGCTCAACGAGTATTGGGTGGGTCTCTACGACACGGCCCATACCGGAGTAGAGGATTTTGCCGTACTCTTTGAGTTTTGGAAAGGGGGCGACGCCACCGAAGAAGAAACGCAAGAAGCCTATCAAAAAGCCCTCACGTTATTGGATGATGCCGAGTTCAAGGCCACTTTAAACGAACCCGAAGACGAATTACCCGCGGTGCTGCAGATCAATTCCGGAGCCGGCGGCACTGAAAGCCAAGATTGGGCCGAGATGCTAGCCCGTATGTATCGCATGTATGGCGAAAAGCAGGGCTGGAAGGTCACCGAACTCGACTGGGTATGGGGAGACGGAGCGGGTATAAAAACCTGCACGCTGCAGTTTGAAGGGCCTTTTGCCTATGGTTTCTTAAAGGCCGAGAGCGGTGTTCACCGCTTGGTGCGTATTTCTCCCTTCGATAGTAATGCACGCCGTCACACCTCGTTTGTTTCGGTTTTTGTGTATCCGCTGGTCGATGACACCATTAACATAGAGATCAAAGACGCCGATGTAAAAATGGAAACGGCGCGAAGTGGCGGAGCCGGTGGTCAAAACGTAAACAAGGTAGAAACAAAGGTCATGCTCACGCACCTTCCTACGGGCATTGTGGTGGTGTGCCAAACGGAGCGCTCTCAGCTGGGCAACCGCGAAAAGGCCATGACCATGCTCAAGAGTAGGCTTTACGAAGAAGAACTTCGCAAGCGCAACGAGATCCGCGATGCGGTCAACAGTACCAAGAAAAAAATAGAGTGGGGAAGCCAGATCAGAAGCTATGTGTTTCATCCGTACAAGATGATAAAAGATCACCGAACCGATTTTGAGGTGGGTAACATTCAGCCCGTTATGGATGGCGAACTCGACGGGTTCATCAAGGCCTATCTGATGAGTCAAAAAGAAACGCAATCCTGATAAACCATTCCTATCTGCCGTGAGCGGCAATTTGCTACCTTTAAACTAATTCAACTCTCTAAATCCTTTTCGCTATGTCTATTGGAACCTTCTCTTATCCGCTGCCTGCCAACGAACCGGTGCTCGGTTATGCACCCGGCTCTGCCGAAAAAAAGAGACTCAAAGAAGTACTGGCCGAGTTAAAATCGGTTCAGATCGACGTGCCCATGTACATCGGAGCAAAAGAGATAAGGACCGGAAAGAAAGTGGCCATGCGTCCTCCCCACGAAAAAGATCATGTGCTGGGGTATTTTCACCAGGGCGAAGAAAAGCATGTGCAGCAAGCAATCGATGCTGCGCTGGCGGCCAAAGAGCAATGGGTGTCGCTTAGTTGGGAGAACCGCGCGGCCATCTTCTTAAAGGCAGCCGATCTTATGGCCACCAAGTACCGTCCGTATATGACGGGCACGACCATGCTGGGGCAAAGTAAGAATGCTTTTCAGGCAGAGATCGATGCGGCCTGTGAACTGATCGATTTTTTACGCTTTAATGTGCATTACCTCTCTGAGATCTACAAGCAACAGCCCATCAGCTCTCCGGGGGTTCACAACCGAATGGAGTATCGCCCCCTCGAAGGATTTGTGCTGGCGGTATCACCTTTTAACTTTACGGCCATTGGCGGAAATCTGCCTGCGGCTCCTGCCCTTTGTGGCAATGTGGTGGTCTGGAAATGCGCCAACACACAAGTGTATTCGGCGCAGATGACCATGAAGGTGTTAAAAGAGGCCGGTCTGCCAGATGGTGTCATTAATCTGATTTATGTCGACGGGCCCACGATCGGTAAAGTTTGTTTTAATCACCGCGACTTTGCGGGCGTGCATTTTACCGGCTCTACCGGCGTATTCAATAACATGTGGGAGACCATTGGAAAAAATATGGGGATGTACCGTAGCTATCCTCGTATTGTGGGCGAAACGGGGGGTAAAGATTT
>DNMB01000210.1:3911-6511 GCA_003489485.1 Chitinophagaceae bacterium
TAGCTATCCTCGCATTGTGGGCGAAACGGGAGGTAAAGATTTTGTAGTCGCACACAAGTCTGCCGATCCGGATGTGCTGGTAACGGCGCTGCTGCGCGGCGCCTTCGAATACCAGGGGCAAAAGTGTTCGGCGGCTTCTCGCGCTTATATTCCTTCGAATATTGCCGAAGAAGTAAAAAAGAAATTACTAGCCGGAGTCAAGAGTTTTAAGATGGGCTCGGTCGAAGATTTTTCGAATTTTATCAATGCGGTCATCGATAAAAAAAGTTTTGATTCCATAAAGCGCTATATCGATTTGGCAAAAAAAGACCCCAAGGCTACCATTTTGGTTGGAGGTAAATGCGACGACAGCAAGGGGTATTTTATTCAGCCTACTATCATTGAAGCCAAGAGTCCACGCTTTGTGACCATGTGCGAAGAGATCTTTGGCCCCGTGCTTACCATTTATGTTTATCCCGCGGGTGGTTTTGAAAAGGTGCTAGAGCTTGTTGACACAACCTCTCCTTACGCACTGACCGGGGCAGTGATTGCGCAAGACAAAGCGGCCATTGAACTGGCCACTAGTCGCCTTCGCAATGCCGCAGGTAATTTTTATATCAACGATAAACCCACGGGAGCCGTTGTGGGGCAACAGCCCTTTGGTGGCGGCAGAGCCTCCGGAACCAACGACAAGGCCGGAGCGATGCTCAATCTCTATCGCTGGCTCAGCGCCCGCACCATCAAAGAGACCTTTACTCCGCCCACCGATTACCGCTATCCGTTTATGGCAGAGGAATAAATTGTTGTCAGTTACGAACCGCCGAAACAAAAAGGCTAACCAATAAACTCTTGTAGTGAAAACGCAGATCAACCATTCCGAACTTTTAGCGATCATCGATCAATTGGCCGATCAATTGATGGCAGCCTATCCTGATGTAGAAAAGACCGTGCTGGTGGGTATTCAGCAAGGTGGGGTGGTGGTTTCAAATCTGATCCACGAGGCACTGCAAAAAAAGAGCAAGGGCCGCACCTTCGGTCACGGACAGCTCGACATTACGTTTTACCGCGACGATGTGCGCAACAAGATCTTGGCCCCCGATACCATGCATCTTCCCTTCGACGTAGAGGGCAAGACCGTAATTCTGGTAGATGATGTGCTGTTTACGGGTCGCACCATTAAGGCAGCCCTCGACGCGCTCTTTGATTACGGACGCCCCGACCGGGTAAAGCTTTGTGTACTGGTCGATCGTCCCGAGCACAGGCAGTTTCCCATTCAGGCCGATCATGCTGGGCAGGTCATTAAGGCCCAACGCAATGATAAACTGAAACTTAGGGTCAATGAGCAGGGCCAGGCCGAGCTACTACTGCTAAGTGAATAAAATACATTAGCTTTGCTTTTTAATGCAACTATCCACCAAACACCTGCTGGGCATTAAAAATCTCACCTCGCAAGACATTTCCCTAATTCTCTCTACGGCCGAACAGTTCAAAGAAGTTTTGCAGCGCCCTGTAAAGAAAGTGCCTTCTCTTAGAGAGGTCACCATTGTCAATCTTTTTTACGAGAATTCTACCCGCACCCGGATCTCTTTTGAGCTGGCAGAAAAAAGACTCAGTGCCGATACCATCAATTTTGCGGCTTCCTCATCTTCTGCAGCCAAAGGAGAGACTTTGCTCGATACGGTCAACAATATCTTATCGATGAAGGTCGATATGGTGGTCATGCGCCATAGCGCCAGTGGGGCTCCGCATTTTTTGGCCGAGCATATTCCTGCAGCCATCGTCAATGCCGGAGATGGCATCAATGAGCATCCTACCCAGGCTTTGCTCGATGCGTTTTCGATTCAGGAAAAAACAGGTTCACTGCAGGGCAGAAAAGTGGCCCTGATCGGCGACATCATGCATTCGCGGGTCGCACAAAGCAATATCTATCTGCTTAAAAAGATGGGGGCCGAAGTGGTGGTATGCGGACCGCCCACGCTTATTCCCAAGCATATCGCCGATGCCCTCGGCGTATCGGTCAGCTACAACATTAAAGAAACACTCGCTTGGTGCGATGTGGCCAATGTGCTGCGCATACAATTAGAGCGGCAAAACCAGGTTCTGTTCTCTTCGCTTCGAGAATACAACATCGCCTACGGAATCAGCCGTCAGTTACTAGATAGCTTGCACAAAGAAATTGTGATCATGCACCCCGGGCCCATCAATCGGGGCGTAGAATTAAACAGCGATGTGGCAGATAGTAAACAATCGATTATCTTACAGCAGGTAGAAAACGGGGTCGCCGTGCGAATGGCGGTCTTGTATTTGCTTTCCGGGCGAACGGCACAAGCCTAAAAAGCGAAGAGCCCTCGCAAAAAAGCGTAATCGGCGCAAGCCAAACCTAATACTATGCAACGCATCTGTCTTTTTCCCGGCACCTTCGATCCGCTCACACTGGGCCATGTCGATATCATCAACAGGGCCCTTCCGCTTTTTGATAAGATCGTAGTGGGTATTGGTTTGAATTCTGCCAAGGCCCCCATGTTCTCTGCCGAGCAACGCCTGCAGTGGGTCAGCGAGATCTACTCGAACGACAGCAGGGTAGAGGGCGCTGTGTACGATGGATTGACCGTAGACTTCTG
>DNMB01000166.1 GCA_003489485.1 Chitinophagaceae bacterium
TGCAATAGCCAAGCATCATAAACACATAGCACCAAAGTGACAGCTTGAGTATTTTAAGGGCGGAAGGTTTTATGAAATAACCCATGGCAGCGGCTGCAGCTGCTACCAGCAGTAGCCCTACGAATTTTACTCCATCGCCGGGAACGATCACAAAGGGGGTGAGTAGTAAAAAGAGAAAGGCCACGGACCAACCGGTAAGTACGGCAGGTTTTATATTTTTTTCGGTAAAGCGTAGTGCAATGATGACCAATAAAGTCAGTGCAATAAAGTAAAAGGCAAAGCCCGAGAAGAAGGGGAGGCCAAGCGTATTGACAAAGAAAATATCAAATTGTCCGGCTGCCTTCATCGAATATTGAATTACGCCCACTTGTACCAGACCGGTAATGGCGCAACCGATCAGAAATGCGTAAATGGCACCCTTCGTCGTTGCCTGGTAGCGTCTGTAGTAGTAGATCATTACGATGGCAGGAATGGTCAATAGGTTCAGCAAGTGTACCCCAATGGATAGGCCCATCATAAAAAACAAAAACACGATCCAGCGGTCAGCCTGCAGTCGCAATGCAGGGTCAATACCGGCCCGCTCGTCGGCTTGTTCCCACTTGAGCATGGCCCAAAAGACCAGCGCTGTAAAAAACGAAGACAGTGCATATACCTCGCCCTCTACGGCACTAAACCAAAATGAGTCAGAGAAAGTATAGGCCAACGCACCCAGTGCACCCGCAGCCATCGTGGTCAGCGTTTGGCCGGTGCTCAGGTCTTCGCCTGCCCCTACAAACAATTTTCTTCCAAAGTGCGTAATGCTCCAGAACAAGAACAAGATCGTGGCAGCACTAGCCAGAGCGCTCATGAAATTGACGGCACTTCCTGCGGTGAGCGGATCATCGCCGAACAGAATAATAAAAAATCTTCCCAGCAATACGAACATGGGTGCGCCGGGAGGATGCGGAAGTTGCAGTCCCTTGGCGCTCGCAATAAATTCTCCGGTATCCCAGAGGCTTCCCCTGGCTTCTCTGGTCAGTACATAGGTTGCCAGTGCGATCAAAAAGATAAGCCAGCCGCTGAGGTTGTTTGCTTTACGAAATGTCATGTGTCGGGTGATTTTGCTATTGGCAAAAATAGGGTATAGGAGGGTAAGTTTTCGTTAATTCGGAGGTGGAGTTACCTCGGGCGCGCTCACTGAAAATAAACCCGAACCGTCTGGTAGGCCAGCTGCCCCTGGCGACTTCTTTCAGAATATCCTTTTAGTCCAAAAAGGCCTGCGGCGTTGCCTTTGTTGATGGCGATCTCCAGATACCCGGCACTATTGAAAAGAGCCAGTTTTTCTCCTTCGGCCACATCGGCATAACTCTCACTGAGCTGATCGATGGTCTCATCGCCCCTGAATACGATCTTGAAGCCTCTTCCTTTTCGATTTTCTTCGAACTGGCTTCGAGTGATGTTGACGATCACGTTCTCGAATCCGTCAATAAAAATAATTTGTCCCTCTATGTACTGCTGCTCAATGGTGGGTCGCAGGTGTTTTTTCTCTGTAAAACTTACATCGGGTCTGCCGATCGATAAGATCGGTTCTCCCTTGCTTAGGCGGTTAACGACCTGCCCCATTACACCGGTTACATGAAGTGTAGTGCGGGGCTTGCCCTCGTCGAGCGGAATACCCATTACAATAGAGGGAGTCTCTTCGAGGATCATATTCAGCAGCCCATTATCGGCACAAATAAAATACTGCTCTTGATGAAAAGCCAACAACAGTTGTTTGGGTTTGGTGCCGAACAGATCGACCATGATCAGATGAAACGTATGAGGAGGAAAGTGCTGAATGGCGCTTCGACATACATAGGCCGCCTGCGTGTAATTGAATGGAGGAATGTTGTGCGAGATGTCGATAAGCTGAAAGTCGCTGTTCAGTTGCAGCAGCTGGGCTTTGATGGCTCCTACCAAGTAGTCGGGGCTTCCGATGTCTGATGTAAGGGTAATGAGGGCCATGATTATTGGATCAACTTTCCTTTTTTAAAGAAAAAGCGGTGTACCAGTTTGTCGGTCAGGTTTGGAAACAATTTATTCATCCATACCGTTCTGATGCCGGTAAACGTAAGTACCAGTGTGCGTTTGCGCTCGGTAATGGCAGTCAGAATGTGGGTGGCACACTCGGCCGCAGGCATCATCTTGCTCTCGTTCATTGAGGTTTCGCCGTGTGACTCTGCTTTTTCGTTCAGCGCAGCCTGACGGATGTTAGAAGTAGTAAACCCAGGGCATACCCACATAACATGCACTCCATGATCGAGCATTTCGGTACGCAGCGATTCGAGCCATCCCTGCAAGGCAAATTTGCTGGCGGAGTATCCGGTTCTTCCCGGCAGACCGCGGTATCCTGCAATGGAGGAAACCCCCACGATCGTCCCTTTTTGCTTGATGATAGAGGGTAGGGCAAACTTGGTGCAGTAGAGTGCTCCGTAAAAGTTCACATCCATCAGCTTCTTGATGACCGCCATGTCAGCGTCTGCGAACAAGGCACGCATTGAGATACCGGCGTTGTTGATCAGTATATCGATTTCTCCGAATGCTTGCAGTGTGCTCTCGATAAAATGACGGCAATCGTTTTCGCTACTTACATCGGCCACCACGGTAAAAAGCGATGCACCGGCATTTTCTGTTTGCAGCTGGTAGAGCTTTTCTTGATTGCGTGCGCAAGTGGCCACTTTGGCTCCTTGTGCCAGCAAGGCCTCCACCAGTGCTTTGCCGATACCATCGGTGCCGCCTGTTACAGCAACCACTTTGTTGTTGAAGGTTCGCTCCATGGCCCAGTTTTTACAAACCTACTTTAAAAAAGAAGAAAATGGGTTGATAAATGGGTCTAAAAAGTTTTGGTACAAAGAGTAGCGGGGCTTATTTTTGCACTCCCAAAAACGAGGTTGATCTCGTAGCTCAGTTGGTAGAGCACAACACTTTTAATGTTGGGGCCCTGGGTTCGAGTCCCAGCGGGATCACCAAAAAGCCGTCTTTCGAGACGGCTTTTCTTTTTTAGTAAGTTGTCGGTAAAAGTAGTCGTTGTATTCGAGTAAAAATGTCTTTAGGCCTGCGCGTTCAGGGCAAGGCTCATTTGCTGCATTACTTGTTTGGCCGTCATGTCTTGGGCCAGGCATAGCATATTCAAAAAGGCCTTTTGACCTGAGATGCCGTGTCCGATAATGACCGGTTTGGCAATACCCAGCACCGGGGTACCCCCGTAGTTTTCGAAATTAAATCGATTGAAGTAAGGATTATCGAGCTGCTGGTGGCAGGCTATATCGTACAGCGATTCGGCCATTTTTAAAATGATGTTGCCCGTAAATCCATCGCAGACCATCACATCGGCTTTGCCGGTCAGCACATCTCTTCCTTCTACGTTTCCGACGAAGCGGATCTGCTTGTTTTCTTTAAGCAAAGGGTGGGTGGCTTGTGCCAGTGCATTTCCCTTGGTCTCTTCTTCTCCTACGTTGATCAGTCCGACCGTGGGCTCCTCAATGCCCAGCATGACCCTTGCGTAGACCGATCCCATGATGGCAAATTGATTAAGCAGCTCAGGTTTGCAATCGGCATTGAGTCCAACGTCGAGCAGCAGGGCGGCACCTCCGCCTAGTTTAGGGATGATGGTAGAGATAGTAGGGCGAATGACCCCTTCGAGGGTCTTGATGCTAAAGTGAGTTCCCACGAGCATGGCTCCGGTATTACCGGCACTGAGGAACGAATCGATCTTTCCTTTCGAGAGCCAGCCAAATCCAATGGCGATCGATGAATTGGGTTTTTCCTTTAGGGCTTTAGTGGGGTGTTCGTGCATACCGATCTGCTCGGGTGCATGAACGAGGGTGATGTTATCTAAGATCACTTGCTCTTGGGCAAGCATGGGCGATAAAACAGCTTCATCGCCAAAAAGACAGAGAGAGGTTTGAGGAAAGCGTTCTTGAAATGCCTTGACGCCTTTAACGGCCTGAGCGGGGGCATAGTCCCCGCCCATCATATCAATTCCGATAACCATGAATTACTTGGCCTTCAGCGGAGCTTTTTCAGCGACCAACTTTCCCTTGTAAAAAAGTTTGCCTTCGCTTACATGGGCGCGGTGACGCAGGTGTGTTTCACCAGTAGTACCATCGTTGCTGATTGTGGCAGCAGTGGCTTTATAGTGAGTGCGGCGTTTGGCACTTCTTTGTTGGCTGTGTCGGCGTTTAGGATTTGGCATAGATCAACGTTTGCTTATCAATAAGTTTATGAAAGGTCTTTGAATTTATCGAGTCCTTTCCAGATCGGATTGTCTTTCTTTTCCGGTTGAGGGGTCTCTTCTAATTTTTTGAGCAGCTCGCGTGCGGTTTTATTGCAATAAGGGCCATCCATTTTTTCGAAACGGCAGGTCTTTTGCATCGGTAAACTAAGGTTGATGAATTCGTAGATCCATTCTTCTACATTCAGGTGGCTTTCGCCGCGACCGATGTAGTAGACGTCGGGATCTTCTTCTTGGTCGTTCATCAACGCAGGTTCCTCGACCATTTTGACCGTGATGGTAAATTCGTCCCAAAGTTCTAGTGGCAGATCGCTGTTACAGCGGTCGCAGGTCACTTCGAGCTTACCTCCGATCTCAAAGGTGAGAAGCATAAAACCGGTTCGCTTTTCCAACTGCAGTTTTACTTTCGCCAAACAGTGGCGAAAATCCTGTTGTTGAAAAGCTGCAAAGAACTTGTCGCTGATCTCGTAATGAAACTCGTGCACTCCGGGCTTTAACCCCACGAACGCTATGTCGTACTCCCGTCGACGGCCCATAGGTCAAGTTTTCAGCGTGCGCAAAGGTAGGGGATTTATCTGAAAATTCCCCGGTATTATTTCGTTATTTTGCTAGCGAAATATCCTTCAAACCCTTGGTTTTGAGTAAAGTAACCTACAGCGCCTGGCAAAACCGAATTAGCCGTGCCTTTGACCGGCTCATGAAAAACCGAACCTGGGTTGTTTTGGTGATCCTGGCCCTGGGTATTCGGTGGGCCGCCTTATATCCGCTGTGGGTAGAGTACAACTACAGTACAAGGTTTTTTCCTGTATTCGCCCATTGGCAGCGG
>DNMB01000146.1:0-3240 GCA_003489485.1 Chitinophagaceae bacterium
AGTAAAGGGATTAGGATAAGATTTTATCTGCAGATCCACGCGGGGGGCACCCACTACAAATGAGACACGGTAATCGAGTTGCCCGGCGCTATTGCCGTTTTTGTCTTTTCCAGCCACTACCAATTCGTACAGGCCCGGACTCAGCCAAGGTCTGAATTGCGCAGTAGCTTTATTGCTGGAACCAGTAGTGGCGCCAAAGAAACGAAGTGTATCACCGGCCCTGTAACTGATGCGACGAAGTGAGCCGGTTGGATAACGAAGCCATACCGTAAGCAATGAAGTATCATCCAACAACATCCACCTCGAATCGTCTCGCAACGAAATTTGAATATCCGGATTGGGCAGTATGGTATCGCGGTTAACGATCCTTTTACCATCGAATGAAACATCCAACAAAGGAGGCGTACGATCTGGTCTCACATAGAGCGAACGAAAGGCTAAATTATTGAAGTGGAATTGCTCTGGTTGATCATTCGAAGGATTGACCTCCAGAAAAACGGTATTGTTCCCAACCAGATCGGCAGTAGCTAGGCGGGCGCCTACACGAACGGTATCGCTCGGGGGCAAGGGCCTCGTCTTCGGCAATGGGATCACGCGAGTTAGATTGGATGCATCGGTGACCGTGAGGCGAACAGCGATACTATCGAAGGGTCGATCGCTGATATTGAAAAAAGCCACTCGGTACTGATAGGGTTCTCCCTGCTCTACCGTATCCTTTACTGACAAGAACAGATGAGGAGCCAAAGCGCCCTCCGGTACGGGCTGATGAGTAATTCTCCAATGAGAAAGTTGGTAAGGCGTGTAGTGCTGCATGTCTTGCGTTGTCATAGACAGTTGCAGATACGGATAGCGGGTCGCATCGATCGTAGACAGTGATACCTGGCTTTGCTGAGGACGGATCCCCTCGAGCAGCAACGTTCTGCTACCCGTATGACTTACACCAAATAAATTCAGCGAAACAGAATCGGCCCCGGAAGACTCTGCCGTTCCTTGCCATTGTAATTGCTGCCAGCTACGCGCAGGACCAAGCACAGGTGACTGCACCTTACCGAGCGTGTCGGTGGTAACGATCTCTGTCGCAAAAAATAACTGGTCATAAATACCATTACTGAACGCAAAGCGGGGAGCAAAGAGTTGTGGCTGATCCTTTTTGTATACAAACGCAAAGACTCTGTTACGGTTAAATGAATCGATGGCGGTAAATCCCTGATCCTTGAGACGGTGATAGATAGAATTGCCTGCTCCCAGCCACTGCTGATCGTTTTTCCAATCCGGCGCATATGCATTGACAGGATAGTTTGTCTCCATGATATTTCGAACGACCACATAATATCCCGCGGGCACGCTATCTAAAAAAGCGACCACCCTTCTTCTGACCGCTGTATCAGTAACATTAAATTGAAAATTATATTCCGCGCCCACGGCTTGCTGCGCCGTTTGCACACAGACCGGATCACTGCCAAAGCGACCCGGACTGCCCGGTGCAGCGTTCACAATGGGCCGCAGCGTAACGGGATGAAGAATATTAAAGACCAGTCGGTTTCTGGCACAGGCGTACATTACCACATCCAAGCCGTTGAGTCCAAGGTAGAATCCGGCAAGTGCCGAAGTAGCGGTAAAGAAAACACCACTGCGAATATTCAGATTATTACTATTGGTAGTGTAACTCCACTGGCGAGAGAGGGAATCGAGTCTGACATCGGTCACTTGCGAAGAGAAATGTTGATAGAGATGTGACTGGTTGTACCCTGGCACATGATTGGACAGAAAAAGAAAGGAGGACTGGTTCCAGGTGGTAGTACCGCTCGCTACCACAGGAGCCACACGCCAGTAATAGACCGTGTTGTTGCGATACGCAACAGAAGGAGTAAACTGAACAATGCCTCCGGATGACTGCACCGTTTGCTGAAGCAGCAACGGAGAATTAAAAAGTGTGGTCGTATCGATCTCGAAGCGATAGTTGCGCAACGTGCTGTAGGGATTGGCCGTTGAGGCGCTGAACACGACCGAACTACTTCCCACGATCGAGAAAGGAGCCGGCAACACCGGTCGAAGGTCTTCGTCTATAATATAAAAAGAGACCGAAGCGCAATTATTGGTCTCTGACAATTCCGCATAACGGTTGTCGGGATCAACGCACACGGTAAGGGTAGTGAGTCCCTTATCGCGGCTTGCGACAATAGGCAGCTGGTAGGTCAGCGAATCGAGCGCAAACAAGCGGTTGATCGTATCGCGTTGAACCATTACGGTCGTGCCATCGGGATAGGTTCGCTGCAACTGAACCACTACCGGGCCCGCAACGGCCTTTGCCGCATTCTTAATTGTGGCAGATAAAGAGAATCTTCCATCGGCAACAGAAACCAATGTAGGATTGACTCGCAGTTGCTGTGTCGCGATCACAAAATCGGGTTGCGGCGCACTCCCATAAAAACGCAGGGCCGGATCTCCGTTCAATGCTGTTTGTTCACAATGAATACGCGCAAAAAAATCACCCTGCCCTGCCAACGACATCGTTCGTATCAAAGATTCGTTGATCAAGTCTCCTACGGTAGCACCATAGCGAGTAGTGGCAGCCGCCTTTAGCAGTTCGGTGTTTTGCAACTCCAGATAACTTACCAACCCCAGACTGGTAGAAGCAATGGTAGCGATGCCCCCGCGCTGATCGGCCAGCACAAAGCGCTCGGAGATGGTTTCTTTTTCGATCAGGCGCGTAGTATTGAAATTAAACAGGTTACCCGCACGACATCCCAACATAATGTAAAAAGGATATTTTCCCAGGTTATTGTATCCTTCGGGATTATCGAGGTTGTACTCGAGTGTGTTGGCCGTGGAGTGTCCAAAGTAAGTCATCATCCCAATACCTTCTTCGAAGAGATCGTACATGCGTGAGGCACTCAGCTGGGCAACGGGCGCCGGACTTAGTTTGCTAAAATCATGAATGGTGGCTCCATAAAAAGTATCCTTTAATACCGATGCGAAACGATTCATGGAAGAGGTTATGACAGACCCCAAAAAATCATCGCCGACACCAACAATATGTACCACATTCTTGGTCCATGCCCGCTGCGAGGCAGGCACCGCAAAATTATTAAGCACCGCTTCCGTCTGCACTACTTTGGCCAGATACGCAGCAATTTCTTCTGCATTGATCACCGAAAGCCTTCCGATACCTACGCGAGGTTGCATCGATACCCCCGGATCGGTCACCAGCAACACATCAGAGGCCGGTGAACCAAACGT
>DNMB01000146.1:3623-5534 GCA_003489485.1 Chitinophagaceae bacterium
GTATAGACCACCCCTTTGCCGATCAGAAAAACCGATCGAAGCGGTTGTGCAAAACGAGCGCTGGCAAAGCGAACAAAATTGCGGATCGACTCGGGATGCTTTTTGATACCGTAAGCAAACTGATCTTCTAGCTGATCGATAAAGTAGATGTTGGCCAAATAGGATCCGCCGGCAGCTGATGACCTGAACTGCCTGTATTGCTCCAGCACAGACACGCCCCCCGCCGTTCTTTCCAAGGCCGGATGAGAGATGATGAGGTAGTTGCCTTGACGGGCGGGTTGACTATAGTCGATAAATTGACGTTGCGAAAAGGCATTCAGGACCTGTGCTGCTTGCCCCCCGATCAACAGCAATTTTCTTTCGAGCAAAGCTGGCTGTAATAGCACCCTTACACGACCTTCGGCATCGAGCAAGGTCTGGTAACGCTGCCCGTTGGAAAGGTCATACAAAATAGGCGCAACTCCTGCGTGCGTGACTCCCTCTATTTCCAAGTATCGCTCCACAGAAGAAGAGGGTAAATAGAACAAGAAGCGATCTGCGCCCCCGAAATGAAACCGTCTTGCATACTCCAGTTCGATCTTGCCCAACACCATGCGATCAGAGGCGACGGTTTGCTGGTTAGAGACAGATACTGTCAACCCTCCCGAAGAAAGTGCGTCGGCAGCAAGCGATAAATTCCATTTGGCATAGGCAAATTGAGATAGCGGCTGTGTCTGTAATAATGTGCCGCCCGCTCTGATCTCTACCGAGCGATTATTGGGCGCATTGCCTGCCACATGCACCATCAATTTTGGCACAGGTGCACCCGCACCCGAAAATGCAAATAAATTAGTGTATTGCTCCGAACGGACTTGACCGCCAGAAAGGTCCGAAGAGGTCCACCCTTCTCCCTGGTCAAAGGCAGAGGAGTAAAGATAACTACCTGCCAGTTGGGCAAGACCCTCGTTTATGCGCTCGCGGTAATAACTTCCGGTACGATGAATAAAGAAGGGAACAGGTGTGAGACCAGAGGGAATCACATTCGACATGCTACGCAACCGCTGTGGCGTTACCGAGGCATCGACCGTTAGAAAGAAACTGGCCGAGTCGGTAAACAAACTCCAGGTATCATGCAACTGATGATCCGTTACACGATACAGCCGCTGGTCTGCCTTGCCATCGTTGGCCTCCGCCCAAAATTCCATGAACCCATTGGCAGGTAGCAACCCGCTGGGCTGTGAAGTGTAGAGAGGAACCTGTTGCCCGTTGCGCCATAACACAAATTGTTCGACCGGAACCTGCCCCCATCCCATTGCCACCAAGGCCGGTTGTTCAATACGGTAAAGGCCTGTTTGACCGATCCTGAACTTTTGGTATGTAAGTGAATAGTTGATCCATTCATTTTGAAAAGGCTGTGTAGCACCTTTTTCAGGTGAGCCGAGCAGCAGCAACAGCATGGAGCACACAGCAAGCAGAATGGATCTCATGGGGTAACCGTAAAGTTAGGATTCTATGGATAGATTGTAAAGGTCGTACAGTACATTTGCAAAAACGATCAGCAAATGCACTTGCTCGATGAACTCAGCTGGAGGGGAATGATCCACGACATGATGCCGGGCACCCGTGAACAACTGGACCGCGAGATGACGACCGGCTACATTGGCTTCGATCCCACCGCAGACAGTTTACACATCGGAAGCCTTGTACCGATCTTATTGCTGGTACACTTTCAACGAGCCGGCCACAAACCCATCGCTTTGGTGGGCGGCGCTACCGGAATGGTCGGTGACCCCAGCGGAAAAAATGAGGAAAGGAACCTACTGACAGAAGACATCCTCCTTCATAATGCAGCAGGGGTAAAAGCACAACTCGAACGATTTTTGAATTTTGATCGCTCCTTGCCCAATGCGGCCGAGATGGTCAACAATTATG
>DNMB01000146.1:5848-6059 GCA_003489485.1 Chitinophagaceae bacterium
TGGTCAACAATTATGATTGGTTCAAAGAAATTTCTTTCATCGATTTTTTGCGCGACACCGGAAAACACATTACCGTCAACTACATGATGGCCAAAGACAGTGTTAAAAAAAGGATCGAGGGAGAGACCGGGATCAGCTATACGGAGTTTGCCTATCAATTGATGCAGGGATACGATTTTTACTGGCTTTATCAGCACAAAAATTGTAAACT
>DNMB01000147.1:0-1828 GCA_003489485.1 Chitinophagaceae bacterium
GCAAAAAGAAAAGATTTCGCTTTCGATGCTTTACAAGAAATAAGCCGATCGTAGGTCAGGGCTTCACAAAGGGATTATGCTGCTTTTCGTGTCCGATCGTGGTGGGCATGCCATGTCCGGAGTGAACATGGGTTCGGTCGGGCAAGGTATAGAGCTGTGAGCGGATACTGGCGGCCAGGGTATTAAAATCGGAACCGGGCAGATCGGTTCGTCCCACGCTTTCCCTAAAGAGTACATCGCCTGCTATTAACCAGCCCCCCTCGGGATAATACAACGAGATACTGCCCGGAGAATGACCCGGTGTAAGCAGTACCTGCAAGCGGTCCTCTCCCAGCCAAAGCGGCTCGTCTTCGTTGATGTGATGCACAGGGCCCTCGTACTGATCGAAGGGCAGGTTCCAGGCCGTTCCCGCCATGGGTGCAAAATCGAACACCTTTTGCTCGAGGGCATGAAAATGCAATTCCAACCCCCAGGTCTCGTGCACATAGCGATTCCCAAAAACATGATCGAGGTGACAATGGGTATTGACCAATAACACGGGCTTGAGCCCCAACTGCCCTATCCAGTCGCTGAGCTGCTGTCTTTCTTCGGGAAAATAACAACCCGGATCGATAATGAGCGCCTCCTTTTTGTCGTTATAGACCAAGTAGGTGTTTTCCTGAACCGGGTTAAAGAGATGGGAAGCCAGCGTTAACATAGCGGGGTTTTCGTATTTTTAATGCCTATTTACAAAGATAACTATGAACAGAGTTCGGTGGTTCTTCTTGTTGGTTCTGACAGCTACGGCCACCCTGGCCGAGGCGCAGGTCAATACCGTGCAATTCGGTCAAAACCGGGTGCAGTATCAAAAGTTCAAATGGAAGTATTACCAAAGCGATAATTTCAACAGTTACTTTAGCCAAGATGGATTGGGGCTGGGTGAATTTGTCTCGCAGATCGCCGAGGCAGAGCTTCCTTCGGTAGAACGATTCGTTGAGTTCGGGTTGCAACGCCGTCTCAATATCGTTATCTACAACAACTACGACGAGATGCAGCAATCCAACATCGGGATGGGAATTGACTGGCAAAATACCGGCGGACTTACCAAACTGGTCAATAACAAGATGATCGTCTACTACGACGGTAATCGTGAGCACCTGCGTCTGCAGATCAGACAAGGTATTGCACGAAATCTGGTAGAGAATCTGCTCTTTGGTGAGGACCTCGGAGAATATGCCGCCAATCAAGCGCTGCTTGATCTGCCCAAATGGCTGACCGATGGCTATATCTACTACGCTGCCGAGAACTGGAATACATCGCTTGATGATGAACTGCGCGCCGTGATGCTGGCAGGGAGCTACCGTAATTTCTATCAATTCGCCTTTGAAAAACCCGATCTGGCCGGACAGGCCTTTTGGAAATACATCGCCGATAAATACGGCAAGAATAAGGTCACGTACTTTTTGAACCTGGCCCGCACGTACCGAAACCTCAATAGCGCCTCGTACAAACTAGCCAAGAAGAAATTCAAGGCCGTACTGCAAGATTTCATGAACGATATGCAAAGCGTCTACTTCAAAGACATCAAGGGAAGACGCAATGCGCCCCGCGGTCAGCTGGCCGTAAGCGAATACGCCGGTAAAAAAGATTTTTATCATTTCAATGCCAACCCCGTGCCCCGCAGTTTCTCTTATGCGGTCACCGAATACAAACAAGGTCGCATTCAGGTGGTGCTCATGGAGAATTTCGTAAAACGAAATGTACTGCTCAAACAAGGCGTGCTCTCAAGAGAACAAGACCGCAATCCTAACTATCCGCTGCTGGCATGGGATGGCAAGGGCACAAGACT
>DNMB01000147.1:2144-4896 GCA_003489485.1 Chitinophagaceae bacterium
GACTGGCGGTGTTATACTACGACAAAGGATCGATCAACTTTTTCGTGTACGATATGGCCCGTGGCATCAAGATCAACCGGCAGGTCTTCGACAAGTTTGACCAGGTGGTCGATATGAAGTACATGCTCGACAACAACACCCTTATTTTAAGCGCGGTCAGAAGCGGGCAATCCGATATCTATGTTTACAAGATCGACAAACAGCAAATTGAACAGATCACCAACGATATTTACGACGACCTCGATCCTTCTTTCGTAGCCTTTCCTAGCAAGACAGGTATCATCTTCTCTAGTGCGCGCCCCAATGCCACAGCGCGCACAGAAGAAGGCCCGATGCCCAAGCGCCCTTACAATATCTTTTTGGTCGATAACTGGAACAAGTCGGAGACCCGGCAAATTTCACAACTGACCAACCTCGCAAAAGGCAACGCACGCTTTCCCTCGCAATACAATACCAGTCACTTTACATTCGTAAGTGACGAAAACGGCATTGGCAATCGCTATGCCGGCTTCTTCAGCACCGAAAGAGCCGGGCTTGATACACTCGTCTTTATAGGAGACGAAGTGCTGCGCAATCCGCCCCGCAGCGATGTAGACAGCGTGCTCAAAGAGTGGGATAAAACAGATATCGATTCGGTTGGATTCGTATCGGTCACGCTCGATTCGGCCTATGTGTTTCCGATCACCAACTACCAGAGTAGTCTGCTCGAAACCCGCACTGCCGGCGATAATCAACAAGTAAGCGAAGTGGTGCGCTTGGGTGATGCCAAACTGCTCTATCGCCTCAAAGTAGACGAAAATGCCCTTCGTAGAAGAAATATAACGGCCCGCCCCAGCGAGTACATGAGAAAGCTGATCGAAGAAGAAAAAAAATCGATCCGGCGTACCGCTCCTACTGCGGCTCCCATACCCGAGAGCATCAAACCCGCAAAACCCAATAATGTATTTAGCAGCGGATTCGAAGATGAACCTGTTAATACATCCACGCCCGCTGCCGGTGCGGTAGCACGCAAGAGCGGTCGCTCCAAGATCTTCGAATACCGTCCACCCAAATTCTTCAACGATTATTTGGTCAGCGGATTCAACAACAACGTGCTGGTGACCCGTTATCAACCCTATCAGGGCGGGTATGGGCCCATTCAGCTGAGCAATAACAATCCGCTCAATGGAATCTTACGACTCGGCACATCTGATCTGATGGAAGACCTGAAGTTTGCGGGCGGGCTTCGCATTAGTCCCAACCTCGATGCCAACGAATACATCTTTACTACCCAGTACTTGAAAAAACGATTCGACTACGGCATTACTTATTACCGCAATACGCTCAAGAATCCTCCGCTGTACAACGATTCGATTTTCTTCGACACTAAACTTCATTCCAATCTGTACCAGGCCACCGTCAGCTATCCTTTCAACAAGGTCAGAAGTCTTCGCATCAACGCCGCTTACCGCAGTGATCGCTACGTTAAGCTGGCCAATCCGGTCTACCCCAATCAATCCCTTAAAGGGACCGATAATGTGCTACGCTATGGACTGGTACACATCGAGCTGGTGCACGACGATGCCATCTCGCCTGCACTCAATATTTGGAACGGACTTCGTTATAAAATCTATTTCGACTACAACGCACAGATCGGCAGCAATGCAAAGAATACCTTTCAATCTCTTCCTTACACCATGAACGTAGGATTCGATGCGCGTCACTTCTTGCCCATCTACCGAAATATCACCTGGGCCGTGCGGGCCGCTGCCGATTTCTCTTGGGGATCGCAGAAGTTCATCTATTACCTGGGAGGGGTCGACAATTGGCTCATGTTCGGTCAGAATAGAAAACAAGATGGCTCGTATCGGTATTTCGATCCGGCCAACGTGCCTGACCGCGACGCGGAATATGCCTTTGAATCACTGGCCGTGAACTTACGCGGCTTCAAACAAAATGTGGCCAACGGAAACAATGCGCTCGTCATCAACAGCGAGATCAGAGCCCCTATCTTCAGCAGCTTCTTTAATCGCCCTATCAACAATGCGTTTTTACGCAATCTGCAGATCGTGCAATTCGTTGACCTCGGCACTGCCTGGAACGGAGCCTACGATAAATTAGAGAGACCCTATGTATCGTATAGCTCTGCACCCGTTACCCTGCGGGTAAAAGCCGGAGGCGTCGGACCGCTGGCCGGTGGCTATGGCTTCGGGGCTCGCAGCACACTGCTGGGCTACTTCTTAAAATTGGACGCAGCTTGGCAAATGAATGGCTTCTTTAAAGGAAAGCCCATGTACTATTTTGCGATGGGTCTTGACTTTTGATTACTTATCTTAGAGAGACCAACCAATTTGCATGCCCGTTATTCTTGCGCTCGACCAAGGCACGACCAGCAGCCGCAGCATCCTCTTTAATGAGCAGGGTGAAATGTTGGGCGTCGCACAAAAAGAATTCAAACAATACTATCCACAACCCGGATGGGTAGAACACGATGCCCACGAGATTTGGGAAACACAATTCGCCACGTTGGCAGAGGCCCTGACCAAAGCCCGTATCGATCCACATGAGGTCGCAGCCATTGGCATTACCAATCAACGAGAGACCACGGTGGTATGGGATAAAACGACCGGAGAACCCATAGCCCCTGCCATCGTGTGGCAAGACCGCCGCACGGCATCCTATTGCGATCAATTACGAAAAGAAGGAAAGGCCCCTGTTTTGCAACAAAAGACCGGGCTGATACTCGATGCATATTTCTCTGCCACCAAGTTAA
>DNMB01000208.1:0-1038 GCA_003489485.1 Chitinophagaceae bacterium
CTAGAGGCCTTCATGGAAGGCTATTGGAAAAATGATTCGCTACGCTTTATCGGCAAATCGGGGATCACCTATGGCTGGAGAAGAACGCTCGACAATTACAAAAAGGGATACCCCGACAAGGCGGCCATGGGTACACTGCAGTTTACCATTTTACATATCAATAAACTCTCTGCCCAGTATACACAGGTCATCGGAAAGTGGCAATTGACGCGAACCATAGGAAACGTGAGCGGTCACTTTACATTGCTATTAAAAAAATTCGGGAACCAATGGCTGATCGTATCCGATCACAGCAGTTAATGCAGTTTCTTTTTCCACGCGTTTCGTAAATAACGAACCAGCGCCACAAACGAAGTGATCAGCACAACGTAGTATATAGCGGTAACCCACCAGGCAAAGCGACCGGGTACGGCCACTTCTGCATAGAGGCCAATGGTAGAGGCGGTAAGCATCCAGATGACCGTTACAGCAATAGCATTAACGATACGAACAAAAAAAGCACTCACGTCAGAATCCCACCCCTGCTCCATACAAACTAATTAGGGAATCAAGATACGACGGAATGCGGTGGAATCGCCATTGAACACATTAAAGTCTACAGGCCCGTCGATCCCATTGACCCGACCGACATCGCTATGCTGCCAAAAGGTCCAGCCTCTGCTGATACTAGGCTGCTGCGGTCGGTAATAGTGGGCGATCCAAAGTGGGTACGAATCAAAATCGCTTCCAAGATAACGCTGGTAAAACCCCACGTTGGTATAGATGATGGGACGCACCCCGGTGGTCCGTTCAACTTCGCGCAACCAGTGCCGGACCTCTTTTCGCAATTGAGAGGAGGCCGCCTTGCCCGCTACCTCAATATCCAACACAGGAGGCAGATCGCCGGCCTGCAAGGTTACCGTAGATAAAAAATGACGCGCCTGGGCCAGCCCCGACACACCGGGCACAAAAAAATGATAGGCTCCTCTGATCAGTTTATTTTTCTTGCTGTTTTGCCAATTGCGAGAAAAACGCGGATCGGTATGGCGGGGCCCCTCC
>DNMB01000208.1:1338-6195 GCA_003489485.1 Chitinophagaceae bacterium
GATGGCGGGCCCCTTCGGTGGCCTTAATAAAACAAAATCCCAGTTTGATCCCAAGCACTTCCATCGAAGACACGGCGGGCCAACTGATATATTGCTGATAGCGCGAAACATCTATGCCGTGAATAGTATGATGCGCAGGCATCAAGATGCCAAACTCCGGAAAGCGAGCTGTAATGGCACGTTGATAATGACGCCACTCGGTGTATAACCAAGCGAAGGTTCCAATTAACAGCAGCGCCAATACCGAGAGCAACCCCATACGCAATCGCTTCTTGGCCTTAACAGAAAGGCCGCTGCGGGTTGGTTTATTTTTTTTATGTCGGGTCGTGCGAGGCATGGGCAGTCAACGTCAGTCCGCTATTCGCAGTCTGGCATAATTGAGCATGATCTTTTTTTCTCCGTTATGCTCGAAGACAACGGTAGCCACCGGATTGTGCGCCGCACCTTCCAGACTGATCACTTTTCCAAAACCGAATTTGGCATGCTCCACCCGTTGGCCCACTTCTATCTTGGAGGCATCGCTGGGTACAAAGTTGGCAGAGGGCGTATGAGGAATTACCTTGGGTGCCGCCTTCGCCGGACCCACGTACGAGGGAGTTTCTTTTTTAGTCTCACCCGAAGCCGGCCGGTTATTGGCGACCGCATCACGAGAAAAAGAACGTTGTTTTGAGAACAGTCCTGCTCCTCCTGTAGAGCGAGGCATGCCCGTAGAGCTGCTCCCCGCAAATCGTTTGTCGAGTTGCGCCTCGGGAATTTCATTGATAAAACGGCTGGGTTCGTTTTGCACCAATTGCCCAAAGCGATAGCGGGTATTGGCATAGCTGACCCACAACCTCTCCTTGGCGCGCGTAATGACCACATAAAAAAGTCTTCTTTCTTCTTCGAGCTCTTCGCGCGTATTGATGGCCATGGCATTGGGAAAAAGCATTTCTTCCAGACCGGCGGCGAATACGCAAGAAAATTCCAGTCCCTTGGCCGCATGGATCGTCATCAACTTGACCGTATCGGCATTGGCATCTTTTTCGTCGGCATCGGTCAGCAAGGTAATTTGCTGCAAGTAGGCTCCCAGACTTTTATCGACCAATTCTCCATCTTCGTTATCGGGGCTCTCGGTCCATTCCTTGATGGAGTTGAGCAGCTCCTGAATATTTTCGTAACGCTGAATGCCCTCTGTGCTTTTATCGTTGAACAATTCCTTGACCAGTCCGGTTTGCTTTCCTACATAGAAAGCCACATCGTAAGCATTGGACTTCTCGAGCATAGAGGCAAAGCTCTTGATCATGGTCACGAACTCTTCGAGTACCGTAAGGGTGCCGGCCCTGAATCCATAACTGCGCGCCTCTTGTAAAATGGTCCACGAAGAACAGTCCTTCTCATTTGCGGCCAACAGCAGTTTATCGAGTGATGTCTTACCAATTCCCCGCGCCGGGTAATTGATGACCCTCTTTAACGCTTCTTCATCGTGCGGATTGACGATCAGGCGCAGATAAGCCACCAGATCTTTTACTTCTTTGCGCTGATAAAAACTGATACCGCCGTAAATCGTATAGGGAATGCCCATGCGCCGAAGGGCTTCTTCGAAAGCACGGCTTTGAGCATTGGTCCGATACAGGATCGCAAAATCGCGGTGGGCATAATGATGACGAAGCTTTAACTCCTGAATGGAATCGGCCACGAACTTTCCTTCGTCGTTATCGGTTAGGGTACGAACCAGTTGAATTTTCTCGCCCGCAGGATTTTCAGTAAACAATACTTTCTCGATCTGCCCCTTGTTATTGCTGATCACCTGGTTGGCCACCGCCAAGATCTGACTGGTGCTGCGATAATTCTGTTCGAGCTTGACCAGTTTTACCTGATCGTAGTCGCGCTGAAACTGTAAGATGTTCTCGATGGTAGCGCCCCGAAAACTATAGATACTCTGCGCATCATCTCCCACTACGCAAACATTTTCGTGCATGGCGCCCAACAGTTTGATGATCTCGTACTGCGCCGGGTTGGTGTCTTGATACTCATCGATCAAAATGTACTTGAACTTCTGCTGGTAGCGAGAAAGACACTCCGGAATGGTGCTGAGCAGTTGATAGAATTTCAATAACAGATCGTCAAAGTCCATAGCGCCGTTTCGAAAGCAGCGCTTTACATAGCTGTCGTAGATCTGTGACAAGGCCGGACGACCCGATCGCATATCTTCTTGCTGAATGGCATAATCATTGCGATATTCCTCGGGACTCATCAAGGCATTTTTAGCAGCCGAGATCCGGTTATAGACGATATTGGGCTTATAGTGCTTATCATCGAGATGAAGGTCATTGATAACGGCCTTCATTACGCTTTTGCTATCGTCGGTGTCGTAAATGGTAAAGTGTTTCGGATATCCCAGCTTCTCGGCCTCAAACCGAAGGATCCTGGCAAAAACAGAGTGAAACGTTCCAATGTAGAGATTTCGGGCCTCGCCATCACCCAAAATTCTCTCGACCCGCTCTTTCATCTCACGGGCTGCCTTATTGGTAAAGGTGAGGGCCAAGATATTAAATGCATCCACTTGGTGTGCGGCCATCAAATGTATGATACGGGTAGTAAGGACTTTGGTCTTACCACTTCCTGCACCGGCCACGACCAACATTGGACCATTGTGATGAAGTACCGCCTCGCGTTGTCTTTCGTTTAACCCACCAAGGTAATCCTGCATGCTTGCAAGTTACATTGAAAAAACAGCTCTGGCAGAATTGTGGATTACTTTAACAACCGGCATTAGCGATGGCGGCTTTGTAAATATTTTTCGCGGATCACCTTTTCGAGCGATCGACCCGACAACTTGGCCTCGAGCCACGAGATAACGTCGAGGTAGGCAAAGGCTCGGGTCTGAAAACGATTTTTTTCGAGATGCTTGATCTGGTCAAGCAGCTCCTCGAATGCCGGTCTGAGTTCGCGAGGCGACAACGTAATGGAGCGGCGCAAGAACCGAAGCATGGCCTCCTCGACCACGGTAAAGTTTTGGAGCTTCGACATAAACCGGTAGACCGACTTGGTCAGTGATTCCATCAGTACATCATTGCCCAGCTCATAGTGAGCGATCAGATGCAACAAACGGGCATAGCACTGCAGGTCATAGCGCAGATGAGTTGCGCTATGAATGATGGGCTGTAAATAATCTATGCATCGCCCAAAATCCCCACTGCCGAAATAGAGCATGGCAAACTTGTAGTTGAGGACCAATCCATGGTGGCTGTCAATAAAGAGGTCGTAGGCACTCAACTCTTTTTTCATCTCGGGTATTCGCTTTGCCCCCTCCTTAAAGGTGCCCTGCATAAAATGCTGATTGATGCGGGCCGTACTCAGATAAATAAAGCTTTGGATCCTGAAATTATCATTTTGGCGGATGCGCGCCAGTGATGCTACCGACTCGAACAATCGGAGCGTGCGGCTAAAACCACGGTGATTGCGAAGGTCAAAGTGCGCATTGAGCAATTGATGAATGCCCTTGATGTAATGGCCTGTCTCTACGCGCACCATGGCCGGTTGTTGTGCAAAGAGATCGACCCAGCGCTGACTGTATCGGTAATACTGCAGAAAATCTTGTCTTATAAAAGCGTACCAGGTAATACTTTGGTATAAATAGAGTCGCTCATAAAAGCCTTCTAACTGCCAGGCATCGGAAGGAAGATTTTCTTGAAAGAATTTTTTGACCCCTTGCTCATCGGCCTCATTGCGGGCATGACCATGTTGTACGAACCAACTGAACAACTGAAGAGATAAATTAGATAGGCGACCCACTCGGTCAATATGCTGGTTGACGCTGTTCACTTCGGCGGCCAGCGTCTCGGCACGGTATTGAATATGCCTTGTAATATGCAGGCTCTCGATCCTTTTTTCGAGCGACAACAGGGGCGGAATAATATTGTATTTATGTTGCGCCCTCGCGGTCTCTTTGGCCTTGTCTATATAGCGCAAACTTTGCAAGAACAACCCCTTCTTATACAAGATATGGGCAAAGTCGAACAGCTCGGTCAGCTGCAGATCGACACTGTCGGTGCTTTTGAGCAAGCGTAAGCTCGAAAGGATCTCCTTATAGAGGTGGTTCTTAAGATTGGCCAGCCGAGATTTAGTAAGACCCGGTAGTTTTTTCAGTAAGGCCTTTTCATTGTAGTCGCTACTACGCTCGATGGCATCGAACAACTTAACGATCTTAAGGTCCGACCGGTCCGAATTGCGGGTTATGTAGAGCTTAAAATGCCTTTTCTCGGCCTTCTCGAGCGATTTGATGAGCAAAAACAATATATCGGCAAAGCGGTTGGACATCATAAATTGATTATGCTAAAACCCTTGCCAGGCAAGCATTTCAGCGATTTGGCCTGCTTTTAGCCATGCAATCTGTAAGGAGTTTCTGTACCTCGGAACGAGTTGCGGCCCGCTACATTTGTAACAGAATTCTACTACAACATCTTCTCTCGCGTTTTCGCGCAAGATTTTCATATGGCAAGCAATCGTTAGAGCCTCTCCGTTTCTACGGAGGGGCCTTTTTGTATCACAAAGTTACAGAACGATCGTTGTAATTGTGCCTGCAGTACCTTCATGTAAACTTTTGATAATGGCCGTCCGCATTTTTATAACCGGTGGGACCTTCGACAAAGAATACAACGAGATCACCGGACAGCTTTTTTTTAAAGACACCCATATCAACGACCTGCTTTCATTAGGTAGAAGCAAGGTCAATGTAACCATTCAGACCCTGATGATGGTCGATAGCCTCGATATGACCGAGCAAGACAGAGAGCAGATCGTGTCTGCCTGCAACCAATGCCCCGAACAACAGATCGTGATCACACATGGTACCGATACCATGGCACAAACGGCCGC
>DNMB01000208.1:6574-11766 GCA_003489485.1 Chitinophagaceae bacterium
ATCAAATTCGGTAGTTCAGACGGATTATTTAACCTGGGCAGCGCACTGGCATTTGCGCAAACCCTTTCTACCGGGGTCTATGTAGCCATGAATGGGCGCTGGTTCGCCGCCAACCGGGTGCGCAAGAACAAAGAGACCGGTATGTTCGAAGAGATCAATTAATAAATGCTCCTTATTGTTTCTCGAGCAGCTTAAAGAACTGGTCGAGCTGCGGCAGTACCACAATACGTGTACGACGATTGGCAGCACGACCTTCTTTGGTAGCGTTATCGGCCACTGGGCGGTATTCGCCTCGACCGGCTGCGACCATACGGGCCGGATCTAAGCCATGCTTTTTTTGCAGCAAGCGCACCACGGTCGTAGCACGCATGGCGCTAAGATCCCAGTTGTCAGAAATAATTCCCGAGCCATTAAAGGGAATGGCATCGGTATGCCCTTCGACCATAAACTCCAGGTCGGGTTGATTTTTCAGTACCATGGCCACCTTGCCGAGCACCTCGTTGGCGCGGTCAGTGATCTCATAGCTGCCGGTCTTAAAAAGTAACTTATCAGAGATATCGACATAGACCACGCCCTTATCGACCTTGATGTTGATATCACCATCCTCTAAATTACCAATGGCCCCTTTCAGATTAATCACGAGGGCCATGTTGAGCGAATCCTTATAAGACATTTGACGCTGAATGTTCTGAATATAGGCATCTTTAATGCCCAGGTTGTCCATCGATTTTTTTATGCTCTCTGCCTGTTGGGTAGAGATCACAGACAAGCTCTCGAGTTGTTTGAGCGCTTGGTTGTTATTGTCTTTCAGATAAGCGATCTGCTCTTGCAGCTCCTTGATGCGCGCGGTAAGCAAGGCCTTCTCTCTTTCGAGCGTTTCTTTTTGACGCACCAAGATCCCCTTCTCCTCACCACAGATATTATTCTCGGATTCGAGCGTTTTGTAGCGGTCTTGCAGTTTGGCATATTCTTGCTGAGAGCTCTTGAACTTCTTGCTGCTTACGCAGGCACTCAGCGAAAAAAGGGCAAGGCTAACAAGTACTAAGGATCGGAGTTGCATGGCAAAATTTATTTATACAAATATAAAACCCGAATTGGGTTTTTGGAACGATAAAATTTTAAGGGCTTGTCATTAATATATTGGCAAACAATGCAAAACGAAAAAATTTCACGATTCACACGACTGAACGATCGTTAGTTTACAATTGATGTTATACCTTTGCCCCTTTCGCTAAACTCGCCAGTGGCTCTCACTAAAACGATGCTATGTCAATCAATCAAAACTTCCTCGTTACCGAAACAGCCAAAGCCCGCACCGAACTCGATACCTGGGTCAAACAAATGGCCGCCCACTGTGACGCCAGTACTGTTCACTGGTGCGATGGAAGTCAAGAGGAGTACGACAATCTCTGCGGGCTGCTCGAGAAAAAAGGAACCTTCATTCGCCTGGACCCCGAAAAAAGACCCAATAGCTTTGCCTGCTTCAGCGACCCGAGCGATGTGGCCCGTGTAGAGGACCGCACCTTCATCTGCAGCCTTAGAAAAGAAGACGCCGGCCCAACCAATAACTGGATGCATCCGGTAGAGATGAAAAAAAAGCTCAACGACCTGCTGCAGGGAAGTATGAAAGGACGCACCCTTTATGTGATTCCCTTCTGTATGGGACCGGTCGGCTCACCCTATGCCCGATATGGCGTACAACTTACCGATTCCGAATATGCCGTAGTGAACATGCGGATCATGACGCGTATGGGAGCCGAAATTCTGCCCTATCTGCAAAAGAATAGCTATGTAAAATGTCTACACTCGGTGGGAGCGCCACTGGTGGGCAATAAAAAAGACAGTAGCTGGCCCTGTAACCCCGATGTAAAATATATCTCTCACTTTCCCGAAGAACGTCTCATTATTTCGTACGGAAGCGGATATGGCGGCAACGCCCTGATGGGTAAAAAATGTTTTGCCCTGCGCATAGCCTCCGTAATAGGAAGAGAGGAGGGATGGCTGGCCGAACACATGTTGATTTTGGGAGTTACCTCTCCTGACAATCAAAAGAACTATTTGGCCGCAGCCTTTCCAAGTGCCTGTGGCAAGACCAATTTTGCCATGCTGATCCCTCCCAAAGAATTCGACGATTGGAAAGTAACTACGGTCGGTGACGATATCGCCTGGATCCACAAGGGGAAAAAGGGAGGACTGTATGCCATCAATCCCGAGGCAGGTTATTTTGGAGTGGCTCCCGGTACGAACTATCATACGAACCCCAATGCCATGGAGACCATCAAGGCCAACACCATCTTTACCAACGTGGCCATTACGGCCGACAAGGATGTTTGGTGGGAAGGTCTCACGAAAGAAGCCCCCGAAGGACTCACCGATTGGACAGGCAAACCCTGGACACCCGGCTCCGGTAAACCCGCTGCGCATCCCAATGCGAGATTTTGTGCGCCCGCTTCGCAAAATCCGGCGATCGATGCAGATTGGGACAATCCCGAAGGAGTACCTATCTCCGGATTTATTTTCGGAGGAAGAAGAAGCACCGGTGTGCCGCTGGTGTATCAAAGTTTCAACTGGAATTTTGGCGTGTACCTGGCCACTACCATGGGAAGCGAAATGACCGCTGCCGCATTTGGTGAGGTAGGAAAGGTCAGAAGAGATCCGTTTGCCATGCTGCCCTTTATGGGATATCATATCGGTGATTATGTTAATCACTGGTTGCAATTTGGAAGGTCCCTTCCCAATGCCCCCCGTATTTTCAGTGTCAATTGGTTCAGAAAAGATGAGAACGGACAGTTCCTCTGGCCCGGCTATGGTCAAAACATGCGGGTGCTCAAATGGATCGTGGGCCGTATTCGCGGACAAGCCTCTGCCGTCGAGAGCCCGCTGGGCTGGCGTCCTCGCTATGTCGATATGGACTGGAGGGGTATGGACACTTTTACCAAAGAAGATTTTGATAAGGTAATGATCATCGATCGCGAACAAGGAAAAAAAGAATTACTGGGTCACGAAGAGCTGTTCGAGCAGGTCTATGATAAATTACCCAAAGAGTTTTTCTTTATGCGAGAGCTGTTACTCTCCGCCCTTTGGCGTTCGCCCGAGAAATGGGGGCAACAACCCGAATAAGACTGAACTATTTAGTTACTTTGCCCACAAATCAATCCCATGGGCAAAGACCAGGTGTTTCGCGACGAGATCGAAAAGGTCAGCGACTTTAAGTTTGGAGCCAATGTAGCCAGCGTCTTTGACGATATGGTCAACCGCTCTGTTCCATTCTATGGCGAAATTCAGCGAATGATGGCCGAGCTGGCAGCTGACCATGCCCGCGAAGGCAGTTTTGTTTACGACCTGGGTTGTTCTACAGGTACCACCATGATCGGAATGGATACCCTGGTCGAAAGATCCATTCGTTTTATTGGTCTTGACGATTCTCAAGAGATGCTCGATAAGTGCAAGGCCAAATTCGATGAAATAAAATTTGACAGACCCTACGAGCTGCGCTGTACCGATCTGAGTCAAGGCGTAGAGATCAACAATGCCTCCGTAGTGGTCCTTTGTCTGACCCTGCAATTCGTGCGGCCCATCTATCGCGAAAAACTGGTGCAAGACATTTGCAAAGGACTCAACCCCGGCGGTGTATTGATCATAGTCGAAAAGATATTGGCCGAAGAGAGCAATTTTAACCGCGACTTTATCAACTACTATTATAACTATAAGAGAAGAAACCAGTATAGTGAACTCGAGATCTCGCAAAAAAGAGAGGCGCTCGAAAACGTGCTGGTGCCTTATAAACTAAGCGAGAACATTTCGCTGCTACGCGACCAGGGATTCGCCTCGTGCGAAGTGTTCTTTAAGTGGTATAATTTCGCCGGCCTCATTGCCGTTAAACGATAATCTCTCCGTATGGTCTCTATAGGAAATTTCTTTTTCAAGTATCGCAACTGGATCTTCATCTTGTTCTATGCGGCCCTGTTTGTTCCTTCACTTCCGCTCTTCAGTAAAACGACCTGCGGTGATGGATACTACTGGTGGCCTGTGGTCATCGGTCTGCTCATTACCTGCACGGGCCAGGGTATCAGAGGGCTCACCATCGGATTGGCCTATATCGTGCGAGGCGGAAAAGAGGGCAAGCCTTACGCAGAAGGGTTGGTGACCGAAGGAATTTTTCGCCATTGTCGCAATCCACTCTATGTCGGCAACATTCTGATGCTGCTGGGAGTAGGCATTTTGGCGAATTCAGTTTTTTACGTAGCGTTCATGATGCCGTTGTTCTCATTTATTTACCAAGCCATCGTACTAGCCGAGGAGGACTTTCTCAGAAAAAAATTCGGAGCGGGTTTTGATGATTATTGTCGTGACGTAAATCGTTGGTGGCCCTCGCTTAAGGGTATTGGCACTACGCTGCGAAGCATGGAGTTTAACTGGAAGCGCTGGATCTTAAAAGAACATACCACACAATTCATCTGGCTGCTGGGTATTGCCACGCTACTGGCAGCGCCCATTCCGACACTTCGCTATCCCGAACTGCTGGAGGGCTGTGCGTTACCCCCTTACAGAATTTATGCTATGTCGGTGAGCGTACTCTGTGCGCTGTACGCACTTATTCGGATACTCAAAAAATCGGGGCGCTTTACTGCCTGAGCGAACCCTTTCGGCCCATTTTGGTTATTTTTGTATCCCAATCAATGGAATATGATCAAGACCGGTAACCCTATAATCAGTATCTATACAGAGATGACCCCCAACCCCGAGACCATGAAGTTTGTGGCCAACAAGCTTCTGTATCCCGGTAAAAGTGTCGACTTTCCCGATATTACCAGCGCCAAACCTTCGCCGTTGGCCACTGAACTTTTTGGCTTTCCGTTTATCAAGGCCGTTTTTATTGCCAGCAATTTTGTAACGCTGACCAAGACCGCCGAAACAGATTGGAACGATGTGATCCCTTCGGTCAGACAGTTTTTAAAAGATTATCTCGAAGAAGGAAAAAGCGTCGTTAACGAAGACGAGCTGGTCAGCAGCAAACTCTCGGCCAGCAACGAGGTAAGTGCCGATGATGACGATGTGGTAAAACGCATCAAGGAACTGCTCGATAATTATGTTCGCCCCGCCGTAGAGATGGATGGAGGCGCCATTCAATTTAAAAGTTATGAGGCCGGCACCGTTAGTCTTTCCATGCAGGGAAGCTGCAGCGGATGTCC
>DNMB01000208.1:12099-12226 GCA_003489485.1 Chitinophagaceae bacterium
TCTTCGATGATCACACTCAAAGCCGGTATCGAGGGGATGATGAAGCGAATGATCCCCGAGGTAAAGGAAGTAGTGGCCGAATCGGAATAATCAACCCTCACCCCATTGTATCCCGAGCTGCTCTCTG
>DNMB01000088.1:0-2677 GCA_003489485.1 Chitinophagaceae bacterium
AACTCTTAAAAACGCGGGTCAGCGCACGACGAAATCCTGACACGTGCGTTCCACCCTCGATCGTATTGATATTATTGACGTACGAGTAGATATGCTCGTTGTAGCTGTCGTTATAACTAAGCGCTACTTCGACCGCTACGTTGGTGCTCTCGTCCCTTCCTTCTACGGCAATCACTTTTGGAATCAGCGGGCTGCGTCCGGCATTTGAATCGAGCATTTCTACGAACTCAACGATACCGCCTTCGCTAAAGAAGGTTTTTTCGTACGGCACACCGTTCTCTACTTCGCGCAGGTCGCAAAGGTTGATGCTGACCCCGCGATTCAAATAGGCGAGTTCGCGCAAACGTCCTTCGAGGATCTCTTTGTTGTAGGTGGTAGTAATAAAGATGCTGCCATCGGGCCAAAACTGCACTCGGGTGCCGGTACGATCGCTGGTGCCTATTTCTCGCACAGGATATTGGGGCACGCCGATCTTGTATTCTTGCTCGAACAGTTTTCCATCGCGCTGTACCGTTACATGCAGTTTGGTACTAAGGGCATTGACGCAACTGACCCCTACGCCGTGCAATCCTCCTGATACTTTATATGAATCCTTATCGAATTTTCCGCCCGCGTGCAGCACGGTCATCACCACTTCGAGCGCCGATCTTTTTTCTTTCGTATGCATGGCCGTGGGAATGCCACGTCCGTCGTCTTGAACGGAAACAGAATTGTCTTCGTGAATGGTGACCTTGATGTTTTTGCAATAACCCGCCAGGGCCTCATCGATTGAATTGTCTACGACCTCGTAGACCAGGTGGTGCAGTCCCTTTACACCAATGTCTCCGATGTACATGGCAGGTCTCTTGCGAACCGCCTCTAAACCCTCTAAAACCTGGATACTGTCGGCACTGTATTGAGCGTTGGATGCTCCGTTGTCACGTTGATTTTCGATGCTCATAAGGATGGTTTCTCGCTGCTTTTTTTACCCCTTTTTCGGGTACTTGCAAATCTACTGAAACCCCTTGGGGAAACCCTGTTTTCGGACCCCTTTTTTGAGCTCTTTTTTAGCCTGATTTTGGCTCTTATTTTTTCACGATCTGGGCTACCAGGTCGGCTTCGGCACATACCTTTCCGCCCACATAGACCGTACCCTTCATTTCGCAGATTCCGCGTCTGATGGGTGCGGATAATTCCATCTTGAGCAGCAGCGTATCACCGGGCTTTACCATCTGCTTGAACTTGCAGTTATCGATCTTTAAAAAGTAGGTGTTGTATTCTCCTTCGCCACTCAAATTGATGGCCAGGATGCCGCCGCATTGGGCCAGCGCCTCTATCTGCAGCACTCCCGGCATCACGGGATTACCCGGAAAATGTCCCTGAAAGAACCATTCGTTGAACGTAACGTTCTTTACCCCCACGATATGGGTGTCGCTGAGTTCGATCACTTTATCGACCAGAGCAAAGGGAAACCGATGCGGAAGCGTTTTTTCAATGTATTGTTGATCGAGCACGGGAGGCACCGTTGGGTCATAGGTGGGCACATCGCGCGTGTGCTTGTTCTTTTTGATGTACTGTTTGATCTTGCGCGCAAAGGCCACGTTGCTGCTATGACCGGGACGATTGGCAATGATGCGTGCCTTGATGGGATAGCCGATGAGGGCCAGGTCACCCACTACGTCAAGCAATTTATGACGGGCCGGCTCATTGGGAAAACGCAGGTCCAAATTATTGAGATATCCTTCGCTCTTTACCTCGATCTTGTCTTTTTTGAAGATCTTTTTGAGTCGTTGCAACTCCTCTCCCTCCACGGGTCTGTCGACCACCACGATCGCATTGTTCACATCTCCTCCTTTAATGAGATTGTTGTCGATAAGGGTTTCGAGTTCGTGCAAAAAGCAAAAGGTGCGACAAGGGGCCACTTCTTTTTTAAAATCACGAATTGATTTTAATCCGGCGTGTTGGGTGCCCAGCACGGGAGAATTAAAATCGATCAGTGTGGTGATCTGGTATTCCATGGCAGGCATGGCCACCATCTCTACCCGTTTGCCTTCGTCGTAGTGAAAAATATTCTCATCGATGCTGTACCAAACCTTGGCCGCATCTTGCTCTAGTACACCGGCTTTTTCGATCAGCTCCACAAAGGGGCCCGAGCTGCCATCCATAATGGGGATCTCGGGTCCGTTGATCTCCATCAAACAATTATCCACGCCCATGCCAACGAGTGCAGCCAGTACATGCTCTACCGTACTCACTTTTACGCCCTGACTTTCGAGGGTGGTGCCCCGGCTGGTATCGGTGACCAGATCACAATCGGCTTTGATAACAGGCTGGTCGGGCAGATCGGTTCTCTTAAACTGAAACCCAAAGCCCGGATTGGCCGGATGCAGGGTCAGATCGGCCAGAATACCCGTATGCAGTCCGGTGCCTGAGATGGTCACGGCCGAACTGAGGGTATGTTGCTTGTCGGGGTTAAAGGATTTGGCCATGGGGGATGGATTAGTGGCTGCAAAGATAACATTTACCCCAGGCATCCGAAAGGGGCTATCTATTTGCTTGATTTCAAATCTTTTATGATGCTTTCCAGCTCCTTGATTCGCTTTTCCAGCTCAGGGAGCTGCCGGCTGATCGCCTGGCTGCGCAAGGCCTGCGAATAGTCGTAGGCGGGGGTGCCTGTAACGGCCTTTCCTTTTTCTAT
>DNMB01000088.1:3052-4025 GCA_003489485.1 Chitinophagaceae bacterium
ATGTGGCCCACGAGGCCGGCCTGTCCGCCGATCATGACCCCTTTACCGATCTTGGTGCTGCCGCTGATGCCGGCCTGTGCGGCAATGACGGTGCTGTCGCCCACCTCTACGTTATGAGCGATCTGGATCAGGTTATCGAGTTTGGCTCCCTTTCGAATAATGGTAGAACCAATGGTAGCTCTGTCGATCGTTGTGTTGGCGCCGATCTCAACGCCGTCTTCGATCGATACATTACCTATCTGCGGTACTTTTTGCAATGTGCCATCGGCTTGCGGGGCAAATCCAAACCCGTCACTGCCCACTACGGTACCGGCATGAATGATGACATTGTTTCCAAGTACACATTGATGATAGATCTTAACACCGGCATGCAAAATGCAGTTCTCGCCGATCACAACGTTGTTGCCAACGAAGCATTGCGGATGGATCTTGCTGTTCTTTCCAACGCTTACATGTTCTCCGATATAGGCAAAGGCTCCCACATATACGTTTTCTCCAAGCGTTGCACTCGCAGAAACGTAAGAAGGTTGCTGCACACCGGTAAGGGTTGATTGCTGAAGTTTTTGATAGGTGTCTAGTAGTGTGGCAAAGGCTGAGTAGGCGTCTTTGACCCGAAGCAGGGTCGCTGCTAGCGGCTGGCGCAAAACAAGATCGTTATTGATGATGATAAGCGAAGCTTTGGTGGTATAGAGATGCTCTTCGTATTTGGGATTGGCCAAAAAAGAAAGTTGCCCCGCGCGCGCCTCTTCGATCTTGCCGAAGGAATGAACGATCACTTCTGGATCTCCCTCGATGCTTGCCTCAATGAGAGGAGCCAATTGTGCGGCGCTGAACTGGATCATATCTTGGTTGCTAGAGTTTACTGTGCTTGCGGGTAACAAATGTATTCTTTGCTGATCTCTCCAAAGGCCAGACTGCTGCCATAGTTGATCAGTGCGTTGTCTACTTCAGAGATATCCTTAACGGTCCCGTC
>DNMB01000065.1 GCA_003489485.1 Chitinophagaceae bacterium
GATCGATTTTGCAGGACAAAAACAATATCTTCAAAATCTTTACTTGTTCTTCCATCAAGATTCCCCCGACCAATAAAGGCTTCTAATTTGCTTGCAAGAAAGTAGGCTGGAGTGAAAATTTTGATATGTTCTTCTCCTAAAGTATGGATCGTGGCATTTTCAAATCCAGACTGATACCATCTGTTGGTAAAGCCAAGTATGTCACCTTGTGTCGGCATAACATCTACAATTAGTCCATTGACAACATATCTACAAATGACCCCAGAGGTTTGATCATTTACAAAACCCAATTGTCTCAGTCTTTCATCAATCTTGTAGTAATCATTCCGTGCCCAGATTTCAACAACGATGTCTATGTCTTCTGTAGGTCTAATTTCTTCGGATGCTGAATCAGCATATAATGAAACAGTTGCCCCACCAACAAAAACTACTTTATCCCTCAGTTCTCCTAAGGCATTGTTTACAGCTTTGATCCTTGTAATGTTGATATGGTGACTCATTGATCTAATACTTTCTTCAGTTGTTGCAATGCAATATTTTTTTCCCTAGTTTTTCCAACTCTTAAAATCTCAATCAATGATAAGACTTCATAAAGTCCAGGATCCTCTCTGATTGCCCTGACTTGGGTATTAAAAAGAGGTTCTATTGTTTGGCCTATTTCTGTTCCGTTAATATCCGGCCAAACGAATATGCCTTCAGAGACAATTTGTTCTTTGATGTCCGGATGACTATGGGCTGTTGGGATTCCTTTGGTTAACGCACCCGGTTGTATTGGGAAAACATATTGTATTCCATGTTGAAGAAATTCATACAGGGCTTGTTTGTTGACACGCTTTCTATTATGATCAATCAGCCCTGCTAATTTACTTCTGTTCAAGGAAGCATTCACTTCAGCACCGCTAATACACAGACTCCGTGCAAGGTCCTGGTATTGCCATTCATTTTTACCAAGCAAAACTATCTTTAATAAAATAGCGACATCCTGCGGCCGCATGCCATTATGCTTTCTCATGGTGTAAAGATAAGCTAATTTGCAATTCGCAAAATGCGAAATAAAAATCAATTACATTTCCATATAAAATGTTATTAATCAATGCTTGAGACTTATTATTGACCTAAAGGAGATCACTTAGTTGTTGTGATGTGAATTTTAACTACAATTCAAAAACGCGATATTTTGACTAATATTCATTTTAAATGAGTCAAATTTCTCCATTTCTAAATTCAGAAATTATAGTCTGAGAAGCCCTCTTTCATAAGTAAGCACATCATTTAAATCCTGAAACAATTGATTCGAATTCACCCCTTTTGGTCTACAAAGCCTTGAAGCGTTGCTGCTAGGCTTTTTTTAATTGCGAAGAGGTTTCGAAAGCTTGCTTTCGTAAACCGATGAGCATTAAAAAAGCCGTGCACCGCGTATGCGGTGCGAATGATTTTTGTCATGGAAGACAAGATGAACGCCCGAGGCTGTAAATTTGCAGTCCGAATTCGAACATCACAATAAAAAAACTATGGAAAAAAATAATCAAGGCAGCAACACGTCTTACAATGTTAACAGCGAAAGCAAATGCCCTTTCTCAGGAGGCGCGATCAAGAAGGGAGCCGGCAGTGGCACTGCCAATAGAGATTGGTGGCCCCACCAGCTAAAATTGAACATACTTCGCCAACATACGGCCGCCTCTAATCCAATGGATTCTTCTTTCAATTACGCAAAAGAATTCAATACGCTCGACTTGCAAGCTGTTAAGAAAGATATCATGGCCGTGATGACAAATTCGCAAGCGTGGTGGCCGGCCGACTATGGCCACTATGGACCTTTCTTTATAAGAATGGCCTGGCACAGTGCGGGCACATACCGGATCGGCGACGGAAGGGGTGGTGCCGGATCAGGTACACTTCGTTTTGCACCGCTTAACAGCTGGCCCGACAATGCCAACCTCGATAAGGCCCGCTTATTATTATGGCCCGTTAAAAAGAAGTACGGAAGAAAATTATCATGGGCCGATCTCATGATCCTCACAGGAAACTGTGCGCTCGAATCAATGGGATGTAAAACATTTGGTTTTGCAGGAGGAAGAGAAGATGTATGGGAGCCCGAGGAGGATATTTACTGGGGATCCGAGAAAGAGTGGCTGGGCGATAAGCGCTACAGCGGGGATCGTGAATTGGAAAATCCGCTGGGTGCCGTGCAGATGGGCCTGATCTATGTAAACCCAGAAGGACCCAACGGAAATCCCGATCCTATCGCATCGGCGCGTGATATTCGGGAGACCTTTGGAAGGATGGCTATGAACGATGAAGAGACCGTAGCCCTGATCGCGGGTGGACATACATTTGGAAAAACACATGGAGCGGCCGATCCCTCGAAATACGTAGGACCCGAACCTGCTGCAGCCACCATCGAAGAACAAGCCACCGGCTGGAAAAATACTTTCGGATCCGGCCATGGGGTCGATACAATCACTAGCGGTCTTGAGGGAGCATGGACCACTACTCCGATAAAATGGAGCAATAACTATTTTGAAAATCTGTTTGGCTACGAGTGGGAATTAACTAAAAGTCCTGCGGGAGCTCATCAATGGAAACCCAAAGGGAATGCAGGCGAAGGAAGCGTACCCGACGCACACGACGCCTCAAAGCGACATGCCCCGATCATGCTTACCACAGACTTGGCGCTTCGCTATGATCCTGCCTACGGGCCCATCTCAAAAAGATTTTACGAGAACCCAGACCAATTTGCCGATGCCTTTGCAAGAGCTTGGTTTAAACTCACACACCGCGACATGGGACCCCGTTCACGCTATCTGGGTCCGGAAGTGCCAAAAGAAGAATTGATCTGGCAAGATCCCGTTCCTGCCGTAGACCATGAACTGATCGACGCAAGTGATGTAGCGACACTTAAAAAACAAATACTGACCAGTGGAATTAGTATAGCGGCGCTGGTTACAACGGCATGGGCATCTGCTTCTACCTTCAGAGGATCGGACAGAAGAGGTGGTGCCAACGGAGCGCGAGTAAGACTGGCCCCCCAGAAATATTGGGAAGCGAATAATCCCTCACAACTAAACGAGGTATTATCGAAACTCGAATCCATACAACAACAATTCAACAGTGCACAAAAGAGCAATAAAAAAGTTTCACTGGCCGACCTGATCGTGCTGGGTGGTTGTGCCGCTGTGGAGAAGGCTGCACAAGATGCAGGTATATCCACAACGGTTCCCTTTACACCCGGTAGAACCGATGCCTCCGAGTCACAAACCGATGTAGCCTCCTTTGCTGTACTGGAGCCCGTAGCAGATGGCTTTCGTAATTACAAAAAGAAAGGTCAAAAAGCTGAAGCCGAAGAATTGCTCATCGACAAGGCACAACTACTTACTCTTACTGCTCCTGAAATGACGGTGCTCGTAGGAGGCATGCGTGTCTTGGGCGCCACATACAACGCATCGAACATCGGCGTTCTAACGACACGCCCGCAGCAGCTGACCAACGACTTTTTTGTCGAGCTACTCGACCTGAACACGCAGTGGAAAAAATCGAGCAATGACCAGGAGTTATTCGAAGGAAGGGATCGAAACACGGGTGCCATCAAGTGGACAGCCAGCAGAGTTGACCTGATCTTTGGATCGAATACGGAGTTGCGCGCACTGGCCGAGGTATATGCTTGCGAAGACGGACAAAAGAAATTCGTAGGTGATTTTATTGCCGCCTGGAACAAAGTAATGAACTTGGATCGCTTCGATCTTGCCTGATAATTTGTTGCATTGACCGCTATCAGCGCCTCGTAAGCCGTCGTCATGGCTGCGGGTTTGAGCATCAGGTACCTTCATGCTCAAACAAAAAACATGGCCATGCCCGCGGCAACATTAAGGGGAGAGGAGTTGAGCATTTTACGTTCTCAAAAAGGAAGCACGTGCATCTCCATTATTGTTCCGCTGGCCAAAGCCGGTTGTCGAACCAGTTCACGAAGCGAATGCGGCAATTGATCGAGAATATCTCGCATTTCTCCAGGCGAGACATACTCATACAAGGCTAGAAAAACGGCTTGTACGGCTCGCAGGGCATGAGCGTTATTTCCAAAATCATATCCCGACAAGTTGCCATCCGCCTCCCGGATGGCTTGCAAAAACTCATCGAGGTGTCTCATTCGCTGTGGTTGGGCATCGTACTTCCACCCTTCAACATAGATCCCCTTAATGGCCATCGGTAATTGCGCCATCAACTGAAACGACTCCTCGAGAGACAAACGGTTTCGAAGCGCGTGCAAGACAGCTCGTACAATGCGGCTTGCCTTATCTCTTGGCACCTCTAGCTCGAGCGCAACAAATCGCATGAACTCATTTCCCTTTAACGCATACTTATCAAAATCAATGACCATGGTAAATTATTTAATTTATGAATAGGGATGAAGTTGTTCAAAAAGCATCTACAAAAGCAATGATGAGTATCAGGAAAATTGTGAGTACAGTCATTTAGTTAGAAAGATCCTGAGCCGTTATTTGTGATTGTAAAAAAATAAAAGATGACACCGAAAAACATGATTATGAAAAAAATTGTACTCGTCCTACTTCCCTTTTTTGTTCTGACTCAAACCAACGCGCAAGACGAAACGGACAAACAGACACAGACTAAAAAGAGTTATCTATCCTTACAACTGGGCCCCTCGTTGTCTACGGGAGACTTTGCCAGAAAAGACATTGACAATGATGAGGCAGGGTTTGCCAAAACAGGACTCGCCCTTGACCTGAACTATATTTATCAGTTTAACGAGAATGTCGGGCTCGCGGCCAGTGCTTTCTTCAATATCAATAGCCTGGCTATTAAAAAGATCAGAGAGCTCACCGGCGTAAGTACGCTGAAAACAGACCATTGGCAGTCCATTGGGCTGGCCGTTGGCCCGGCATTTTCGTATCCGTTCAGCGATAAGGTAAGAGCCGACCTGAGGATAATGGGCGGTATTGCATCGGCCAATTCGCCCGATGTTAGGACAAATGGATTTTTACTAGCCGACGAGGACTGGGTAGCGGCGGCTTTATTTCAAACAGGCTGCGGCATTCGGGTCGACCTAGGCAAAAATGCATTTTTTGCAAGTAACCTCGATTTTCGATACATCAATCCTCGCTTTGAGATCACACTAAGCAGCGGCGGACAAGAGATCAGAAGGCAACAACTATCTACCCTTAATTTAACCTGCGGGGTCGGGGTACGATTCTAAACAGTACGCTCGTCGTTTCGGCACTTAAAAAAATGCATGTAATTTTACCGGAAATCGTTTCCGGACATGCTAGACTCACTGGTTCCACTTATCTCGCTGATCGCCTTAGAGGTTATCCTAGGAATAGATAATATCATCTTTATCTCGATACTGGCCGACAAGCTCCCGGAAGCCCAACGTAACAGGTTGCGCTACTGGGGGCTTTCGCTGGCCATGGTCATGCGGTTGGTCTTGCTCGCCTTTATTGCCTGGATCTTGAAGTTAGACAAGGAGCTCTTTCGCTTTCAAGACATTTCCTTTAGTGGCAAATCGATCATTTTGATCGTAGGAGGATTGTTCCTAATTTATAAAAGCACCCGAGAGATCTACCACAAAACCGAATTGGCGAACACTGCGCACTCCTCGCAAAAAGCGACCGGAGGATTCTCACGCCTGCTCGGCGAGGTCATCTTACTGGACCTTGTCTTTTCTATTGACTCCATTATTACGGCCGTAGGAATGGTGCAAGAGCTTTGGGTCATGTATACGGCGGTCGTTGTTACAGTACTGATTATGCTGGTGGCATCTGCCCCGATCAGCTCCTTTATACAAAAACACCCCTCTTTTAAGATATTAGCCCTTTGCTTTTTGCTAATGATAGGCGTAGCCCTGTTGGCGGATGGACTTGGATTCCATATACCAAAGGGATATATCTACTTCTCGATGGCCTTTGCCTTCTTGGTGGACTTTATTCAGATGAAGACGATCAAGGCCCCCGCCAACCAATAAGAGAGCTTATTTTTTTCTAAAGTAGATACGAAGTGGTACTCCGGTGAACTCAAATTGCTCGCGCAACTGATTCTCCAAATAGTTCCGATAAGGTGTTTTGACATCGTCCGGAAAATTACAGAAGAAGGCAAAAGAAGGCGTTACCGTGGGAAGCTGTGTAATGAACTTGATCTTAATAGGATGCCCTCTTACTACAGGAGGATGATACGCCTCGATGGCTTTCCCGATCACATCATTAAGCTTTGAGGTATTGACCCTGCGCTTTCGATTCTCATATACTTGCAGGGCCGTTTCGATCGCCTTGAAAATACGGGTCTTCTCGAGCGCCGAGATAAAGAGAATGGGCACATCACTGAAGGGCGCAAGCCTCTTTTTTAAATCCTTTTCGTACGTGATGGCCGTATTGGTTTGCTTAGCGACCAGATCCCATTTATTGACGAGCACGACCACCCCTTTTCCTTTTCTTGCCGCCAGACTGAAAATAGAAAGATCTTGTGCGGTGATCCCTTTTTCTGCATCGAGCAACAACAAACACACATCGGCCTCGTCCATGGCCTTGATGGCGCGGATCACAGAGTAGAATTCCAGATCCTCGTGCACTTTGGATTTGCGGCGTATACCTGCGGTATCGATGAGTACAAATTCCTTTTGAAAGAGATTGTAATGCGTATGGATCGTATCGCGTGTGGTACCGGCCACGTCACTTACAATGGTGCGTTCCTGTCCAATCAAGGCGTTCAATAAAGAGGACTTTCCGGTGTTAGGCTGTCCGATGATGGCAAATTTTGGCAGGGCAGCCATCTCCTCGTTTTGGGCAGCGGCATCATCGGTAATCAATGCTGCGATCGCATCAAGAAGCTCTCCGGTACCGCTTCCGCTCGCTGCCGCGATGAAGAATACAGGCTCCATACCCAGCGAATAAAACTCGGAGGCTTCTAACATACGATCATTGTTGTCGACCTTATTGACGGTCAAAAAGACAGGCTTGGTACTTTTTCTGAGCACTGCCGCCATAGCATCATCCAGATCGGTGAGCCCGGTGGCAGCATCCACCAAAAAAATAATCGCCTGCGCCTCTTCGACCGCTACCATGACCTGCTTGGCAATCTCCTTTTCGAACATATCCTCACTGCCATGCACAAAACCACCGGTATCGATCACATTGAAGGTCTTGCCATTCCAATCGGCCACGCCGTACTGTCTGTCTCGTGTAACGCCGCTTACATCATCCACAATAGCCTTTCGCTGCTCAAGCAAGCGATTGAACAACGTACTTTTTCCGACATTGGGTCTTCCTACTATTGCTACCGTAAACGACATGGTCTGTTTGTTTTAATAACCGTACTCTTTCAAATAAAGCTCATTGTCGCGCCATTTGGGCTTGACCTTAACAAAGAGTTCAAGATATACTTTTTGTCCTATGAAAGATTCAATGCTTTTTCGGGCCGCAGTGCCGATCTTCTTGATCATGGAGCCTCCCTGGCCTATCAAAATTACTTTTTGCGTTTCTCGCTGCACGACAATATCGGCGGTAATGCGACACAACTCGGTCTTTTCTTGATAATCCCGAATGGTGACCGCGGTATGATAGGGCAATTCATCTTGGGTCAACTCATACAGGGTCTCCCGAATCAGCTCGCCAACGAAAAAACGAGTTTGCAGATCACTGATATCCTCTTTATCGAAAAACGGTGCCGCCTCGGGTAAATACTTCAGCATTGCATTGATCAGCTTTTTTCTGGGAATGCCCGACTGCGCAGAGAGCGGCATGACCTCGCGGGCATAAGAGGCGGCCGAGAAAAAAGCTACCCCTTCTTCCAATTTCTCTTTTGTCAACAGATCGATCTTATTAAAAAGCACTATAGCCGGTACCGTTAGCTTGAGTGATTCAAAAATTTCGTGGGCCTTTTGCCAATCGTCTTTTCCATCGACCAACAATAAGGCCAGATCGGCATCTTCGAGTGCGCCGCGCACGGCCTCCATCATCTTCTCGTGTAACTTATATTTTGGAGTAATGATGCCCGGTGTGTCCGAAAAAACCACTTGATACTGATCGGTGGTCAAGATACCTTTTATACGGTGTCGGGTCGTTTGTACCTTAGGAGACACAATAGCCAGCTTCTCTTCCATCAAGGCGTTGAGGAGTGTGCTTTTGCCTGCATTGGGCAATCCAAAAATATTTACAAATCCTGCCTTCATTACTAAAAAACGCAAGCGAACCCTTTCCAATTAAAAAGTCCGCCGGGTGAGGCGGACCTGCTGTTGCGAAGGGGAGGATCGAACTCCCGACCTTTGGGTTATGAGCCCAACGAGCTACCGCTGCTCTACTTCGCGATATGATGCAAAGCTACGGTTCTTTTTTGTTTTTTCCTAACTTTGCAGCGGCTATTCAAGGTAAATGCTTGATAGCTACAAGTTTCCCGGGGTGTTTCCGACTGCGGTCGGTCACTGAGATTAAACCCGTTGAACCTGGTCAGGGTAATGCCTGCGAAGGGAAGGATTCCACAAGTGTTCCTCTTCCGCGCCGCGTTGCCTCTTGTTTTTTAACCTTAAAAAGTAAAAAAAATGAAGAGGATTTTTTTTGTACTCAGTTTTACATCGATCGTTCTTGACAGTGTAGCACAAGCGACCGAAAAAAAAGATTCGGTAATCAGTGACAGTTTTTATTGGCTGGCTCCGGCCGACGTAAGAGCCGTACGTGCCGGAGAGAATACTCCATTTACGCGAACCAACCTGAATAAAAAAGAGATCAAGACCCTTAACCTGGGCACTGATATTCCATTCTTATTGCAGTCAACCCCATCGGTGGTGGTGCACGCTGATGCAGGCAATGGCATTGGCTACACCGGTATTAGAATCAGAGGCACTGACGCCACACGTATCAACATTACCCTAAACGGCGTTCCTTTCAATGATGCCGAGAGTCAGGGAACTTTTTTTGTGAATCTGCCCGACTTTTTATCATCCACCAACAGTATTCAGATTCAACGAGGAGTGGGAACGTCCACCAATGGTGTCGGCGCCTTTGGAGCCAGTATCAATTTCAGCACCCACGATCAGCAGCCAGAAAAATACCTGGAGCTTAACAACAGCTACGGATCCTTCAATTCGCGCAAACACACCCTAAAGGCGGGGACCGGCAATTACAAAGGGTTCAGTACCGAAGTGAGGCTATCCTCCATTCAAAGCGATGGATTCATTGACAGAGCAAGCAGTGATCTTCGCTCATTTTATCTGTCAAGTGGCTATCAGAAAAATAAAACCAGGGTCAGGCTAACCGCTTTTTCAGGAAAAGAAAAAACATACCAAGCTTGGTACGGTATTTCAGCAGCCGATCTGGCCAGTGGTAACAGAACCGTCAACTATGCCGGCACAGCGCACCCAGTAGCCCCATACGAAAACGAGACCGATAACTACACGCAAACGCACTACCAACTTTTTGCCGAACAAATCCTTTCGACCAAATGGCAATTGAGCACTACCCTCTTTTTGACCAGAGGAAAAGGATATTACGAACAATACAGAGCCAATGAAAAGTACGAGCGATACGGACTTGCTGCCCCCATCGTAGGAGGCACCGTACAAACTAGATCCGATTTTATCAGACAACTTTGGCTAGATAACTATTTTTATGGTCAACAACTCAACCTTCGCTATCAGCATAAAAAAACCGAGTGGATGCTGGGCACGCATCTGTCGAATTACGATGGAGACCACTACGGTAAATTGACCTGGGCCACGCACGGACTATCTTCGAACAGCCCTTGGTATCAAAACAACGCGTTCAAAAAAGACAGAGCCTTGTACGTAAAGCAACAGACGCAGCTCAAAGAGAATTGGTTTGCTTTTTATGATATTCAACTCAGACACGTACAGTATACCATCGATGGGTTCAGAGATAACCCGGGCGTAGCGGTAAATACCCGGTTTACATTTTTGAATCCCAAAGTGGGGCTTACCTACCGAAAAAACGGATGGCGCTCTTACCTCTCCTATAGCAAAGGAAGCAAAGAACCCAATCGTGATGACTTTGAGGCAGGCGTTACACAACGCCCGGTAGCCGAGCAGTTACACGATGTAGAGTTGGGAATCGAGAAACAAACGAACACCTACCAGTGGGGCCTTACCGGCTACTACATGTACTACAAAAATCAATTAGTGTTGACCGGCAAGATCAACGATGTAGGAGCTTATACACGTACCAATGTGCCGGTCAGCTTCAGAGCAGGGATCGAGCTGCAAGGACAAATTCAATTATTGCCTTGGTTATTGGCGAGTGCCAACATGAGCGTAAGTCGCAATCAAGTCAATGACCTAGAGGAGTTCATTGATGATTACGACCAAGGCGTTCAAGTACGCAACTTGTACCGCCGCTCTACGCTTGCATTCTCGCCTGCTTGTATCAGCAATGGATCCCTTACGATCACTCCCCTCAAAAACATTAGCCTGCTGCTGAACAGCCGCTATGTAAGCCGACAATTCTTAGATAATACGGCCAACGTATCCAGAAGTCTGGACCCATTCTTTGTGCAGGATGCGCGCGTAGTCTATACCAAAAAAGGAAAAAAGATCAAGGAGTGGAGCCTCAACGCCTATGTAAATAACGTATTTGATACTCAGTACGAGCCTAACGGATATACCTTTAGCTACATTGCGGCAGGAGCGCTTACTACAGAAAACTATTTTTTTCCGATGGCCGGAATAAATTTCATGCTGGGAGTAAACGTTAGGCTGTAATGAGCCAGCGCTAAAAAATTACTTTCCGAACTGCTGTTGCCAGGCTAAGATGCCCCCAACAAGGTTGCGCGTATGCTTATAGCCGAGGGCATCCAAGAACATGCAGGCCATCATACTGCGTTGGCCGCTACGGCAATGAATGATAACCTCGTCTTCTTTGTGATCTTCGAGTTCATCAAGTTGCATGGATTGGATCTTTCCCAGTGGGATCAGCGTGGCCCCGATATTAAATTCCGCATACTCATGCGGCTCGCGGCAGTCGATGATAGTGAGTTTCTCCCCACTATCCAGTCGGGACTTTAATTCTTGTACGGTAATGGTATCCATATAGCTTAATTATTCAACGTGTCCAATACAGGGCGGTCCGAGCCGATCCACACATCGATCAATTGACCGGGACGGATCTTTACCGGCAAACCATCCTCATCCAAGCGAGCAGGACTTTGGCGATAGATCCATCCTGACAACGTATCACGCAGACCGGCATCCAATACGATGGCACCAAAACCCAATCGGTTACTGTCTAAGATAGCCTTTGCGGAAAGATAATTTAAGCCCACCAACCCCGGTACGCCTATTGGCTGATCCCCGATCCCATCGCCCAATACCAGGGTGATCAGACTTCCTTTCCGTATACGGGTACCGGCAGCGATCGAAGCGCCGTTATAACGCTGTTCCAAAACGGCATTACGCGCAAAATCAGGACGAAAGAGCGTATCGCCCACCTTTAGGTCCATCGTACCAAGCACTACTTCGGCGTTGCGAAAACTATAGCCTATCAAATTGGGCATTTCTACCAATGGCGGATCGACACTTCGTACGATAAGCAAAATGGTACGGTTCGATTTGACCACTTCGTCGGCATCGGGGATCTGCTTGATGATCTGTAGTGGCGGCACGGTATCTACATAGATAGAATCTTGTATCTCGTAGTCGAACCCAGCTTTTTCCAAAATCAGTTTTGCCTCTTCGAAACTCTTTCCGGTGAGCGCCGGCACGGTGGCAGCATTGCCATGACCGGTGACCCAGCCCAGCGACAGCAAAAACAATCCGAATAAAACCCATGCCAACACTACCCCCACCATAATGTTGAACCAGAGCGATCTTTTGGTGATGAACGTAAACATAGTGGCTAACTATTGAGGTTGAGTTGACAGGCAATCCATCAAGAGAGTCTTATACAATTCACTGAGGGTCCAACCCATACTTCTTACTTGCTGTGGAATAATACTGGCTTCGCTCTGACCGGGAATGGAATTCAGCTCGAGCATGTAGGGTTGCTGTTCATCGGCCTGAAAAATAAAATCGATCCGCACCACACCGCGGCAATTAAAGGCACGGTAAACCTGTTGTGCTGCAGACCTGATCTTTTCGGCCATGCGCTCGTTTATTTCAGCAGGAGTGGTTTCGGTAGACTTTCCTTGGTACTTAGCCACAAAATCAAAAAAGGGCATATCGGCATCGGCCTTTACTTCCGTGATCGGTAAAACCGTAAGGGCACCTCCTGCACTGAACACACCCACGGTAAACTCCCTGCCCTGTATCATCTCTTCGACCAGCACCTGATCATCTTCTGCAAAGGCTTTGTCGAGAGCGGCTTGCAATTCGGCACCGGGTTGTTGGACCTTAGACATACCGATGCTCGAGCCGCCATTATTGGGCTTAACGAACAAGGGGAACCGCAGCGCAGAGACCCGCTGTTCCCAATCAGCGATCTGTCCTTTAATCAGCAGAACAGATTTGGCGACCGCAACACCGGCTGCAGCCGCCACTGCGGTAGCATATCGCTTGTTGAACGTAAGGGCCGATGTGGTAGCATCGCAACCCGTGTAAGGGATACCCAGCATATCAAAATATCCTTGCAGTTTTCCATCCTCACCGGGTGTGCCATGCATGGCAATAAAAACCGCATCAAAACGAAACAATTGATCAGAGACCTTTACGGTAAAATCATCCTTGCAAACTGCGAACCGCTGATCGGATTCATTGACGTAGTACCAGCCCTCTCGGGTAATGTCGATCCAATAAACATCGAACAAAGAAGAATCAAGATGCTGGCGGATAGTAGTGGCCGTGCGATAAGAAATGACCGATTCGCCGGAGTAGCCACCGGTAACCAGTGCTATTTTTTTTCTGATCATGGGTGAGATAAGAGAACTATATGTGGAGTTTTTCTTTTTTCTCCATCAGTTGCTCCACGGTTTCTTTGTACAACTCGTCGGGCACACAGCAATCGACCGGACAAACGGCCGCACATTGGGGTTCTTCATGAAAACCCTGGCACTCGGTACACTTGTTGGGTGTAATGTAATAGGTGTCTGAGGCAATAGGGGCGTTCTTGTGGCCGGCATCCACCACAGAACCGTCCATCAGCGTGTACGAACCCTTGACCGTGGTACCATCGGCAATGGCCCATTCTACTCCGCCTTCATAGATCGCGTTATTAGGACACTCGGGCTCACAGGCACCGCAGTTGATACATTCTTCTGTAATCTTGATGGCCATAAAAGATGAATTAAAAGTTGACTACTACTTTTGCATTACAAATTTAACAGAGCGGCATGAATTTACCACAACGAATTTCTTTGCTTACCCGACTGGGAGAGTACCTACTGGCCAACGGACCTGAGTGGCAAGAGGCGAAGCAGCGGGCCGAGCAACAAAATAGCTGGTTTACCCGGTCCTTTATTGACCATTCCGCCGGGCATATAGCCCGTAGATGGCTGGACCCCGCGGTGCTAGAGCAGTGGGCTGCGGCCGAGCAGCTTCCTGCCACGCAAGCCCTCCCCAAACAAGTTGCCATAGTGATGGCGGGAAATATCCCCTTGGTGGGCTTTCACGACTGGCTCTGTGTCTTTATGAGCGGACATCGGGCCCTTATAAAACTCTCCTCAAAAGACGCGGTGTTGCTATCGCATCTTTTTGAAAAGCTACAGACATGGGACCCGGAGTTTTCCAAGTACACCGAAACCGCCGACAGACTGAGTGGCGCTGATGCCTATATTGCCACCGGCAGCAATAATTCCTCTCGGTACTTCTCGTATTATTTTGGAAAGTATCCTCATATTATTCGCAAGAACCGAACGGCCGCAGCCTTGCTTACCGGTCGCGAGACCCCGGAAGAACTCGGCGCACTAGCCGATGATATTCATCTTTATTTTGGAATGGGATGTCGAAACGTAACCAAACTGTACGTGCCCGCCGGCTATGACTTCGTGCCACTGCTGGAGGCCCTGAAAAAATATGAGCACCTGAGCGAACACCACAAATACAAAAACAATTACGATTACCAACTGGCCCTGCATATTTTGAACAAAAGCTTCTACATGACCAACGGGACCGTTTTGTTGATAGAACAAGAATCGATCTTTGCCCCCATCAGCCAGGTGCATTACGAATTTTACCAAACAGAGGCAGAGGCCATAGAAAAGGCCCGAAGCCTCCCCGACCTGCAATGCTTGGTGGGCGCTGGTTCCCTGCCCTTAGGCAGCGGCCAGCATCCAGCCATAGACGACTACGCCGATGGGGTCAACACCCTGGCCTTTCTGAACAAAGAAATGTTAAACTGACACCCTCCCCTGACCAAGCCAACTGACAGTTTGTTATTTTGCAAATCAGGGCATGTAATTTGCACCCTGTAAAAAAAATGAATATCGCTATGAAATGGAAACAACTTCTTCTGGTAGTAGGGGTCAGCATGGTTTCGGCGGTGAGCAGTGTTTGGTTGTACAATCACTTTGTACCCGGCCGAAATGGCACCGGGTTCTATCAATCCACCGATGGAAAAGTTCCGGTCAACTACGCGGGCTTCTTTGGTAATGCTGCTCCTGGTAACGAGACCATCGATTTTACAAAGGCAGCCAATGCGGCTGTGCCAGCAGTGGTACATATAAAAACAAAGACCCCGGCCAAACGAATCACCAACCAGCTTCCTAACAGAAACCGCGGCGGCGGCATGTTTGATGACTTCTTTGACCAATTCTTTACGTTCCCGCAAGTGCAGCCCGAGCAAAGAGCCTCCGGAAGCGGAGTACTTATAAGCGATGACGGATACATCGTAACCAACAACCACGTAATCTCTGACGGAGGAAGCGGTGTGGCAGAAGAAATAACCGTTACCCTCAGCAATAAAAAGAATTTCAAAGCCAAAGTGATCGGAAAAGATCCCAGCAGTGATATTGCCGTGCTGAAGATTGACGGTACCGGATTTCCTTACCTGGTATACGGCAACTCCGATAATGTAAAGCTTGGGCAGTGGGTGCTGGCCATCGGTTATCCCCTCACCCTCGAAACGACGGTAACGGCCGGCATCATCAGTGCCAAGGGCCGCTCCATTGGAATTAACGGCCGACAGAGCCAAACACCCATCGAATCGTTCATTCAAACCGATGCGGCCGTTAACCAGGGCAATAGCGGAGGAGCACTGGTTACCACAGACGGACAACTGATCGGGATCAATTCTGCCATTTATGCGCCCACGGGTACATATGCCGGATATTCATTTGCCATACCGGTCAATCTGGCTAAAAAGATCGTAAACGATCTGATCAAGTTCGGAGATGTTAAACGTCCGTATCTGGGCATTATGTCCGACAGCAAAAATTACAACTCTACCGACGGAGCCTACGTTGGTAATGTAGCCCCGGACGGAGCAGCAGCCAAGGCCGGTCTTAAGAAGGGAGATATCATCAAAAAGATAAACGAAGTGCCGATCAGTTCCTGGAGCGAGTTACAGGGCACGGTGGCCTCCCTCAATGCAGGCGACAAAGTGACTATTACGTACAAAAGAGAGGGCAAGGAATACATCGCTTCTGCCGTACTGAAAGCAGACCAGGGAACCTATCAGAATCTAGCCGCCAATAACCTGGGCGATCTGCTGGGTGCCGAGCTAGAGGATGCAGATAAGAAAATGGCGCAACGCAACGATGCCAACGGAGGCATACGAGTGAAAAAGATCACCAAAGGCGGTCCACTAAGCCGCACCCGCATGCAAGAAGATTTTATTATTACCAGCATCAATGGCGTTGAAGTAACTACCATTGAAGAACTGAGTCGTGCCATAGCAGGGCTGCGCGGAGACAATATTAGTCTGGAAGGCTTCTATGATGGCTACGACGGGCTTTACCGCTATCCAGTAACCCTTGCGCAAGAAGAAGAATAAGCGCGCATCAACCACTTTTAAAACCCGGTCGCTATGCTTTGCACCGGGTTTTTTATTTTTCGTAGACAAGAAATTCCCAAGGCTGCATCTCGAAACCACGCGTTGCAGAAAAATCGTTGGCTGCACCAGAGAAGGCATTTCGATAGGTACCCATTACCCTGTTATCGAGCAGATCGAAATGCAGGTCGGCCGCTGCCGAAAGATTCAAGACCACCAAGACCTCACGGTTCTCTTTTTTGCGCAAAAAACAAAACACCTTATCGTCGGCACTGGTCTTAATACGATGTGTCTCTATTGAGGGATCGCCGGCTCCGAGGGCGGGGTGCTGCTTTTTTAGCTGCAACAGTTGTTTGTAAAAACCAAATAACGCATCAGCGTCCGCACCGGGCACGAACTGGTCTTTCTCAAAAAATTCGATCCGCTTTCTGTTGCCGATCTCTTGGCCCGAATAGACCAGCGGAACGCCATTCCAAGTGATGCTGAAAACGGCCAGGGCCTTTGCCATCTTTCCATATTTTTCGTACTCGGTCCCGTTCCAACTGTTCTCGTCGTGATTGGTAGTAAACCACGAACGAAGGGTACTGTCTCCTAAGCGATCATAACGCTGCAAGACAGACACCAATGAATCGATGGGCAATCCTTGCTGATAAAAATCTTTGGCGCGATGCATAAAGGTCCATGTGTAGCTGGCATCGAATACCTCACCATATTCGGGCTTATCGAGATCGTCGTATTCACCGAACCAGAACAATGGCTTTACCGCATCTAGTACCGGACGAGCCTCTTTCCAAAAATTAAGCTCCACCCAAAAAGCCAGATCGCATCTGAACCCGTCTATATCGAACTCGGTGACCCAATATTTCATGGCATCGATCATGGCCTTGCGCAGGGCAGGGTTGGCATAGTCAAGCTCAATGATATCGTCCATACCCGAAGCGATCTTGAACGTTCCGGTGGCTGAATCCCTCAAATAGTAGTCGGGATGCTGCTTGGTCCACACATGGTCCCATCCTGTATGATTCGCTACCCAGTCGATGATGATCTTAAAACCCATTTCATGCGCCTGCTTGACCAACTGCTTAAAATCGTCAGCCGTTCCAAACTCGTCGTTGATAGCAGTGTAATCTGAGCAAGCATAATAACTTCCCAGTGTGCCCTTACGATTTTGTTTGGCAATGGGGGTAAGAGGCATGAACCAAAGGGTCTCCACGCCCATCTCTTTTAGCCGAGGCAACTCAAGAGCAAAGGCATTGAAGGTGCCCGCTTTGGTATACTGACGCAGATTGACTTCGTAGATATTGGTGTGTCGAACCCAAGAGGGGGTAATGTAGGGGCCTTTCATAGCGGTAGACTGGTTTGTTTCGGATGATTCGTTACGCGGCATCAGCTTGCAGGAACTAGCAAAAAGGATAATGAGAAAATACCATCCGACCGAACGCATAGGATTTTTTTTGAAAGATACAACATCAAACCGTACCCTACAATGCAAGCTGGCGGGCCAAAGCACCGGCTAGCGTATCTTTGCGGCATGAAGAGCTTTGATGTACCTATCATTTACCGGAGCCCCCTGATCAGCGCGGTAAAGCGCAAACGCAAGGAGCAGGATAAGATGAAAAAGGATTTCAGCCCTACCCTGCTCGACTTCGGAAACATCAAGATCTGGCTGGCCCGACATTTTGGATTCTGCTACGGCGTTGAAAATGCCATTGAGATCGCTTTTCGAACCGTTTCGCAGCATCCGGGCAAACGAATTTTTTTGCTGAGCGAAATGATACACAATCCGCAGGTCAACGCTGACCTGCAAGCCCATGGCATACAGTTCTTGCAAGACACCAACGGCAAGCAACTGATACCTTTTGAAACGCTTACCAAAGAAGATATAGTACTGATTCCGGCCTTTGGAACCACACTTGCCATCGAGGCCAAACTCAAAGAGATCGGCATTCAGACGGAACCGTACAATACCACTTGTCCCTTTGTAGAGAAAGTGTGGAACCGCAGCGAAGCCATCGCTAAGAAGAATTATACTGTTATCATTCATGGTAAACCCGGTCACGAAGAGACCCGTGCCACTTTCTCGCATGCGGCAGCCAATGGGCCTGCACTGGTCATCAAAGACATGGAAGAGGCCAAGTTACTGGCCCGTTTTATTAGTGAAGATCAACCTGTCGAGGCATTTTTCGAGGCCTTCAAGGGACAATACTCCAATGGATTCGACCCGCATAAGGACCTGCAGCGAATTGGTGTGGTAAATCAAACTACGATGCTGGCCAGCGATACGCAAGCCATTGCCGACTTCTTAAAAAAGAAAGTGATGGACCGCTATCAAAAAGAAGACCAGGTAGCCGATACCCGCGACACCCTCTGTTATGCCACACTAGACAACCAGACGGCCGTTACGGGATTGCTGCAAACGAGAGCCGATCTGGCCCTTGTGGTGGGTGGCTATAACTCTTCGAACACTTCTCACTTGGTTGAACTCTGCGAAGAAAAACTACCCACTTACTTCATAAGCCATGCCGAAAAAATAATCAGTAAAAACGAGATCGTACATTTTGACCTGCATACGCACTGCGAAAAAACCACAACCTCATTTTTACCTGATAAAAAACCACTTGAGGTACTGATCACCAGCGGAGCCTCTTGCCCCGATGCGATGGTGGAGGCGGTCATTGAACGCTTGCTGCAGCTAAGCGGTGCTTCTTCATCTACCGAGTCAGTAGCCCGTCAGTTCGCCTTGTAAAGCAACTGATAGTATTCGTCTGCCATGCGATTGCTATCGAAAGCAAAGCGCACATCTTGCATCCCATTTTTTACGATCTGACGCCATGTATCGTACTGATCGTAGTAGAGCGGTAAGATCTGCCCCTCCAATATTTCGTAGACTTTGTTAAGATCGTACTCGTCTTGCTCGTGCACGGCCATCGTGTCGTAGTTGGCCTTGGGAACCACGAAACCATTGTGCCCGTGATTTACGAATTCAGGGATCCATCCGTCATCGGTAGAAAAATTCACTGCTCCGTTCATTGAAGCCGTCATTCCGCTGGTACCAGACGCTTCGCGGGGCACACGCGGATTGTTGAGCCAGCAATCAGCTGCCTGCTTCATGCGCTTAGAAAGGGTCAGTTCATAGCCAACGAGAACGGCCATGTTCTTATACTTCTTGCTCAGATGAACCAGTTGATTGAACTCACTGATGGCAGGGTGATCCATCGGATAAGGTTTGCCCGCCCAAATGATCTGCACGGGATATTTTGTATTCGACATCAGGCGCGCGAATCGCTCCTCATCTGTGGTAATAAGCCCCGCTCTCTTGTAGCCCGCAAAGCGACGGGCCCACACGATCGTGAATACATCGGGGTCAAAAAGTTTTCCGGTTTGATCGGCCACAATTTCGAATGCACGCTTTTTAAGATATTTTTTTCGATCGTCTATTCCATAGTTATCGGCCGCTTCCTTAAAACGATAGAGTTGCTTATCGGCCCAATAACGCCAGTTCTGCGCATTGGTAATGGAGATGATGGGACAGCCTCCCTCGTATTTTCCCCACATGGCCCTTGAAACATCACCATGAAGTTTTGATACGCCATTGGCCAAGC
>DNMB01000149.1:0-250 GCA_003489485.1 Chitinophagaceae bacterium
CGGCGGACTTCAGCAAGAGTAGTAAGGCTCTTATCTCAACGGTGGTGTATAACAGGTATAAGGTTGCGGAACATAAAAGCGCCGGAATACTGACCTCTTTTCGCATTACAAAAATGTAGACCAGGGCTGCAACCGCCAACACAAAAAACTTGATCATAAATCCGCTCATGATGGCACGGATCGAAACTTGTGGGTTTGGATCAGTAAAACTTTTTTTAGTTCGCCTAAACAAATAAAGCGTGAGTGCATA
>DNMB01000149.1:624-3476 GCA_003489485.1 Chitinophagaceae bacterium
AGCCACAGTCCGGCAAATAGGGCCAGCAGTGATGTTACAAGTAAAATAATTGCGAAATAAAACTCTGTTTTTGTAGAACGCATGCTCAGGATTTCTTCGAGGAGGTCTCTTTGATCAGCTTATAAAAAACTACGCCCAATACGATCAGGGGAAGCAAAGCCGTCAGTAACGGAAAGCAGTGCAACCAGCGATCTGCCTTGATGCCACCATACACTGCCAGGCCCAGATAAACCAGCAGCTGTGTGCTCAGCCCTGCATACCGCAGCCAATCACGCTTGGAATCAGCGGACGATGGCCTGTGCAGGTTGTTGCTCATTGCTGGTCATCTCTACGACGTTGGCTCCCATATGGCACTGCCCATTGAAGGTAGCAGTAGGCTCTACTTGCAGCTTTCCTGCGTAGAGGTTGCCCGATACCATACACTCGCCGCGCAGTTGCAGCAACTCAGTGGCCCGGATATTACCATTGACCTTTCCGGTAACATCTGCTTGTCCGCCCGATACATCGCCTTCTACCACACCGGTATTACCCACGATCACTTTGGCGGCGGTTTTTACATTTCCGATAACAGTTCCGTCGATACGAAGATCTCCGCTGCTGGAGATATCTCCCTTAAGGACCGTGCCGGCACTAATAAGGGTGGCATTGCCTGCTGGTAGTGTAGCGTTTGTTTGCATGTCGGTTTTTGATTTGGAGGTAAACATATAGCGTTGCGTTAAGTTAAATTAATCACTGATGAGTTCTGCATCGGGCAACCTGAGCAAATTCGTATCCAACTCTGCTTGCCCTCTTCCGGCCAATGCCTGCTGTATGCCCAACAAGTATTGGTGCTTTAGTGCGTCTTGCTTTTCTAACGAGTCGATCCGGTACTGCAGTCTCTTTAATGCAGTAACCGACTGGTAATCGGTACCTGCGCCGGGAATGTAGTACTTAAGGGGCGTAAACACAATGAGCGCCGTGGTGAGCCCCACCAATACCACAAAGATCATGCTCATGGTCACATAGACGCTCAGACGAGAGAGCCGAAAGGTAACCACCTCTTCGTAGGTATCATCGTTCATCACCACCAGCCGATAGCGGTTCTGTAACCTTTTTAATCCCGATCTCAGTTCTAATTTGGCCATAATTGGAGTACTGCTTAAAGGTAAGGGGCAACCGGCAAACCTAGCGGATACCCCTATGAAAAATACTCACAAAAAATTAAGGCTTTCAGATACTAAAATATTTGAATTTCAGTTAATAAGAAACTAGATTGCAAGTGAATATGCAACCTCCGACTAGACTGCGAATGGCTTGCTTGGCCTGGTTGACGCTACTGCTGTACTGCCCTGCCTTGCTAGGGCAGACCGGCTTTAAGATCAACATTCCCAAGCCCAAGGAGTACGAAGAGAGGGTGCTGCGCTCAGAAAAGACATCGGAGGGCAAGCTGAGGGCCGTACCCAAATTCATCCAAAATACCGTTACTCATTACAACTTTACCTACAATGCGGCCCGAAAACTAAATGAGGTGATCGACCGGGCCAAAGCCGCTCACAAGGACGACTACAGCAAACTGATCCCTTTTTATAATTACTCCCCGGCCGCCATGCAGTCCGATTCGATCCATCTCGACTCGGTCATTCAAAAGGCCTCTTCGGGCATTGCCCTGCACGACTTGCGAAACGATTGGGTAGACAACCTGTATCTTTTGTGGGGGGCGGCTTATTACTTTCAGCAAAAATTCGATTCGGCCTATCAACTCTTTCAATTTATCAATTATTCTTTTGCTCCCCGAGAGAAAGACGGATACTACAAGGTCATCGGCAGCGGACGAGACGGAAACAAATCGAACAGTATTGCCAGCGAAGAAAAGGGAGGCCCGATCAAAAAACTCTTTACCACTCCACCGAGCCGCAACGATGCACTCATTTGGCAGATCCGCAATCACCTGGCACAAGACGAATATGCAGAGGCCGCCGCTCTGATCGAAGTGTTGAAAAAAGACCCCGCATTCCCCAACCGACTACAGCCTTCTCTCGAAGAAGTAATGGCGCTGCAATTCTATAAATTAGAAATATGGGACAGCGCCGCCTGGCATCTTTCTCGGGCCCTTCCCGAAGCCACCTCGCTACAAGAAAAGGCACGTTGGGAATACCTGACCGCACAGCTCTATGAAAAAGCGGGCAAAAAAGGAGAAGCGTACCGCTACTATCAAAAGACCATTCCTCACACCACCGATCTGATCCTCGAGATCTATGCCAGACTCGGCGCCATTCGAACGCACCAGCAAAATGCTTCGGCCGATATCAATAAAAATGTAAATGAGCTGTTGCAAATGGCCCAGCAAGATAAATATCTCGAGTATCGAGATATCATCTATTACATGGCTGCTCAAATGGATCTGACGGGAGGCAATACCGACCGCGCCATTCGCTCGTTAGTCAGCAGCACTGCCGCTGCCAGCAATAGCCCTATTCAACGCAACAAGGCTTTTTTACAATTAGCAGAACTATCGTATGCGGCTGGTCAATACAAAGAGGCTGCCCGCTTTTACGACAGCTTGCAGATCAAAGACATTACCCTTTTGGACCAAGGATCGATAGAGAATAGAAAAAAAGCGCTACGGTTGCTAGTGGTCAACATCGATGTGATACAACGACAAGACAGTCTTTGGCGAATTGCACTGCTGCCAGAGGAGGAACGAAAGGAATGGGCCCGAAGACAACTCAAGGAATTAAAGAAGCAACAGGGGCTACCAGACGATCCGGCCTTTGCCCCCAAAGGAACTAACCCGTTGCAACCGGTCGTAACCAATACCTTGTTTACACCCGGCGACGCAAAGGGAGAATGGTATTTTTATAATGCATCAAGCC
>DNMB01000073.1 GCA_003489485.1 Chitinophagaceae bacterium
GCCACCAATGTTTTGTTGTGCGTAAGCACCAGTGTGGGGCGTTGTACCTGTTCAATCACATTGGCCATGGTAAAGGTCTTACCACTTCCGGTTACGCCCAGTAAGGTTTGAAATTTTTCGCCATGGGTCAACCCATGCACCAACTGGCGAATGGCCTCGGGCTGGTCACCCGCGGGAGAAAAGGGGGAATGTAAAATAAAGGGCACCCTGCAAGTTACAGAATAGAAAGACCTGAACTTATTTTTGCAGCTCGCTGTTAGCGATTCGCTTGCGCGCCCTAAAGACGTACAGATAGCCGGCCAGGGGAGTCAGGCAAAGAATACCGGTGATCCACATCAATTTTTCGGGTATACCGATCCGAGTGGAGCGAACTATCTCAAGCAGAACAGGCAAGGCATAAGACATCAACGCAATGATGGCGAAGAGAATAAATGTCTCAGCATTTGGATAGTGCAATATCTTAAACATAGCGCCCACCAAAGTGAGCGCCATGTTAAAAAGAAAGGTTGCCCGTAAGAATTGACCTTTATCGATCATTACTAGATTGGATTATTTTAATTCGGCAGATACGGTGATCTTGGGCTGACCGGCAATTTTACCAGCATCACCTACATTGATACCATAATCAGCAAGGGTAATCGTAAAGCTGGCCGTTGTCATCAGCGTACCATTCTTTACTTCGATGGTAGCAGGTGTGGTTAAAACCGTGCTCTTGTCCTTAACGGTCAATTGCCCTGTAACGGTTACGTTGTAAACACCATTTTTAGAAAAATTGTATTGCTGCGCATCATTGATCTTTCCCTGAAAGGTGAAAGCGGGGAACTTGCCTGAATTCATCCAGCGCTCCTCGTTAAAATGCTCTTGAATAACAGGATTACTGAACGAGAAGTTTTTTACAGCAGCCTCAAAACCGATCTGTCCGGTTTTGGTATTGATCTCGGCAATAACGGTTTTGTTCTCGGCCTTGGGTAAGGCGTCTTTGGGAGTAGTAGCATCAAAGGCAACAACCGCAGAGGTGGTTTGCTTTACTTGGGCAAAGCCAAGGGTTGCTACGGTAAGAAGCGAAAAGAAAAGGATTGTTTTTTTCATGTGTGGTGATTTTTAAAAACTATTGATTGATTGGTTGATTCTGTTTGTTTTAAAATAGATCGATAAGAAAAATTTGCGACTAGGGGTTGATCACTGATCGTTTGAAGCTGATCATATGAGCCTTTCGTAATTGACTATAGATGCTGCCGCTGCAAGAGCCCTTTAGGGTAACACTGTCGCCGGGCTGCAACTGACCGGCTTGGCGACTGGCACCCGATTGAAAATCGAAGATGAGATAGGAGCCACTGAGCGAATCCACGAATTTGACAGTGGCAGAGGTGTCGGCCCACTCCACGGCAGAGACACGCCCGCTGACAGCAACGATCTGTTCGGTATATTTTTTATTGGCCGCACTATCGTTTTGCTGAAAGGCCGCCAGCAGATCCATTGCAGAGATAGTATAGGCAGGCTTTTCAGAAGAAGTATCGGCAAACTCGGCATTCATCACATAATAAAAGACAGCACCCCCGGCCACTGCCATCGCAACGATAGCCAGCAATAACCAGCGAAGCCATTTCTTTTTGGTAGAGGAAGTTTCCATATTGATGAATAATAAACGAACGGCGAAGATAAATAGTTCAACGTGCGAATGCCGATTTAGTTGTAAACTAAAAGACCCGCCGGTCTAAGTGACCAACGGGTCTATAACTAACCCATTGAAAAACACAAGAAAACAAATATAAATTTTTACCCTGCCTGCATTTCCTTCACCTTCTCGCGAATCTTGGCCTCGATCTCGTTGGCCAGTTCAGGATTGTCGACCAGAATCTGCTTGACACCTTCTCTACCCTGCCCGAGTCGGTCATTATTATAGGAGTACCAGCTACCGCTCTTTTGAACGATACCCAGTTCAGTACCCATATCGATGATCTCTCCGGTTTTAGAGATACCCTCTCCAAAGATGATATCGAATTCAGCCGCACGAAATGGCGGAGCCACTTTATTCTTGACCACTTTTACCTTAACATGGTTACCGATCGCCTCGTCACCATCCTTTACTTGTTGGGTGCGACGAATATCTAAGCGAACGGAAGCATAAAACTTAAGCGCATTACCACCGGTTGTTGTCTCGGGATTTCCAAACATCACGCCGATCTTCTCACGAAGCTGATTGATGAAAATACAAATGGTATTCGTTTTGGCGATGGTAGCTGTTAGCTTACGAAGTGCCTGGCTCATCAAACGAGCATGCAATCCCATTTTGCTGTCTCCCATTTCTCCTTCTAATTCACTCTTGGGAACAAGAGCGGCCACCGAGTCGATAACGACCACATCGATTGCACCAGATAAGATAAGTCTATCGGCAATTTCAAGAGCCTGCTCACCATAATCAGGTTGAGAGATGAGCAAATTCTCTACATCCACTCCCAGCTTTTGTGCATAGCTGCTGTCGAAGGCGTGTTCCGCATCGATGATGGCGCACATACCGCCTTTTTTCTGGGCCTCGGCTATCACGTGTGTAGCGATTGTTGTTTTTCCGGAAGACTCAGGACCATAGATCTCCACGATCCGTCCTTTGGGCAGTCCGCCAATACCCAGCGCAGCGTCCAACCCGATGGAACCGGTAGAAATAACTTCTTGTTGCACTTCTCCCTTCTCGTTCATGAGCATTACACTACCCTTTCCATAATCTTTCTCAATCTTATCCATCGTAAGCTTGAGCGCCTTTAATTTTTCTGTGTTGACTGACATAGTATTCGTTTTAAGAATATCAAAGCTAATACTTTTAGCAAATAAAAGCTAATTATTTTGGAAATATATTATGAGAATTTTCTCCCCGGCCTGGCCCTTGCGGAAATAAAGTGCAGATTATATAGGGCAAAAAATCAGTTTACCTATTGATTATCAATGAATATTGTGAAAGCGTGTTTAAGTGATTATTTTATTACCGTCATGCATATTCAAGGTTATGGCTCCAAGAAATAGAATTAACACTTAATAAAACATTGTAAAGTGCGGCTTGTCGGGCCTCTTCTTCCGCATATCCTTGACTCCGCCGAAAGTTGAACTACCCTTTAGGGAAAAATATCAACGATTTTAAGCTTATCTAAAGTGAAAGAACCAAGAATTAGAATTAGCATTAAATAATACATTGTAAAGTGAAATTTGCCAGGTTTCTCCTTAAAAAGTGGATGACTCAGTATACGAGGGTTAAACCAAAGATTAATTAATCTAAGTAAACTGAGTATAATCATAAAAATGCTAAGAAATGATAAGAAAGTCATATTAGTAAATTTATCGACAAGTAGTTACTATATCATACAATACTCCGGCGGCTAAAGCCCAGCCTCCGTATCTTTTTAGAATCTGCCAAAGAAAAGTCCTAATCGTACCCCACCCCGCTCCGCTTGCTACCATCGTATTATAAGCTTGGATTACACCCGCAACAGTAAATATTCCCTCAATAATATCTCGAATACACTGGAATGAAAATTGCGCTCTGCCATCTGAATTTTTCGTCATATTTATTTCATTATGGAGTTCAATAATCCCTACATAAAGAATTAGCTCATCACTTGGATTCATCGCGAACGGATCATAAAGGCTTGGGTTAATTTGATGTAATAGTGAAATTAGTTCGATATTTTTCGAATATATGTATTCCAGATCAGAAGATAGCATAGGATTTATACTAAACAAGCTAACCTCAGAGAAACCGGAGTAACGAAGTCTGTTTAAAATCGATGTGTCATAAGAATTAAAAAACTGTTGTAGGCTGACCCGGCTTTCAGGAAATCTATTGCCATGACCTTTGAGGTCAATTCGATTTTTTTCAACTACTGGAGTTAGCCCTTTTTCAATATTTTTTGAACAGCTTGCAATAAAAAAAACAATATAAAAATGGGTTTTTTCATGGTGATTTTGGGGTTTTTGACAAACCTAGTCCAGCAGTTAACACGAAAAAAGAGAGAAAACCCTAAAATATTCCACTTCGGAAAATACTGTCTAGCGACCTACCCCACCACCCAAGCCACGAGCATACAGAGCGCGCCTGCGAATAATCCTCCATAGATCTCAATGGCGCGATGATCGGAGACAGCGAAGCGTGCTGCGCAGACCAGTCCGGTCAATAAAATTGCGATGCTCAGCCAAATACCATAGTGCAGACTCTCTTGTAACGAGAGTAACAACATGAAACAAAGTGCCACGCCCGCAGAAAGTGCATGCAGACTCACCTTCATGTATATATTAAGCATCAGTCCCAACGAAGCGGCCAACCAAATACCCAAGGCCAGTTGTACCGTTACCGGAGATTGACCCGCCATATTGCGCCATACATACCAGATCCAAAAATACCAGATACCGCAAGCGATCAGCGGAATAATTCGGTCTTTACGATCGGGCAATTGAAAAGAAGAGATAAAACCCAACGCACGCAAAAGGCCCACTGTTACCAACGGAAAAAATGTATACATGGCAAAAGCCTGCAAGAATACCATCGACTTTTGTACTAAAGAGTAGCCAAGAAAATGAAAAGGATGTTCAAATAACAAGAACAGCACAACATAGATCGGAATAAAAACGGGATGAAAGACATAAGAAACCAGTTGTGCCACAAAACGCAGGATCCATGGCAAGGGTGTAGCTGTATTGATAGTATCGTTGCTCATCAACTAAGTGATTGATTGCAAAGTACGTAAATACCTAAAAAAAATGATCGTTATCTTTATCGCGCATGCAGCAACGTATTTTTCAAAAAAATAACTACGAACCAAAGTGGTTCTCAGCAAAACGAAAGATCGCCTTGGGGCTGGTTTTTATTTTCAGCGCATTGATGGCAGCTGCACAGCCTGATCAATTCATAAAAAAGTATGGGCCCCTGGCGGATTCACTCGAAACGGAATACGGTATTCCGGCCTCGCTGATCTTAGGGGTGTCCATAATCGAATCGTCATCGGGGACCAGCCGCAATTGCCGATTGCTGAATAATTTTTTTGGAGTAAAAGGAAAGAATAATCTGTTAAAGACAAAGGGGATCCGATCTGGTTATAAGCAATATGCCAACGATACCGCATCGTTCGTTGATTTTTGCAAGATCGTGAGTCGAAAAAAAGTATATGCCGGCCTAAAGGGAAATAAAGATTCAAAAAAATGGGTAGCTGCTCTTAGCAAGACAGGATACTCTGAAGTACCGGCCACCTGGCAGTCTCTCATCAATAACACGATCCGAAAACACCAGCTAGAAAAAAGGAATACCAAGTAAAGAATGCATGGCACACCATGCCTGGTGAGATTTACCCTTATTAAAGTTCGCGGCGAAGACGCGCCACCGGATAATTCAATTGCTCACGATACTTTGCAACGGTACGACGAGCGATCGTATATCCTTTTTCTTGTAACAATTCGGTAAGCTGGTCATCGCTAAGCGGGTGTTGCTTATCTTCTCCGCTGATCAGATCGCCCAGCATTTTCTTGACTTCGCGCGTACTCACTTCTTCTCCGCTATCGGTACTGAGCGCTTCATTAAAAAAGAACTTAAGACGAAAGGTCCCAAATTCAGTTTGTACATATTTACTATTGGCTACCCGGCTAACGGTAGATATGTCCAAGCCGGTAGCCTGGGCAATATCCTTTAAGATCATCGGGCGCAGATCGGATTCATCTCCAGATAGAAAAAAAGCCTGTTGATGATCAAGGATGGCGCGCATGGTCAGTAACAGCGTTTGTTGACGCTGACGAATGGCATCGATAAACCATTTCGCGGCATCGATCTTTTGCTTAATGAAAAGGACCGCCTCTTTTTGGCGCTTGTCTTTTTTAGCCCCCTTCTCGTAATCCTTTAGCATATCGCGGTAGCCCTCACTGATGCGAAGCTCGGGTGCATTACGGCTATTGAGCGTTAACTCGAGCTTGCCGGAGTGCTGATAGACAAAAAAATCAGGAAGCACATATTGCTGCTCGGCCTTGTTTTCGCTGCTGTTGCCGCCGGGCTTGGGGTTCAAGCGGGTGATCAACTGCACGATCTCCTTCAGCTCTTCTTCCGTTATGGTGAGACCTTTTTGAATCTTATCGTAATGACGTTTCGAAAATTCATCAAAGTAATCGGTAAGTGCACTGATGGCCAATGATACGATGGCATCTTGATCGGGGCGACGACGCAGCTGAATCAATAAACACTCTCTTAGATCGCGAGCGGCCACTCCGGGTGGATCGAATTGCTGAATAAGAGCGATGACCTCTTCTACTTCCGCAATAGAGGCAATTATATTTTGGCGAAAAGCAAGGTCGTCGACCATTGCCGAGGTATCTCTTCTAAGATATCCGTCTTCGTCGATACTCCCCACCACCTGTTCGGCAATAATCTGCTGTTTGTCGCTGAGTTTAAGCACCTGCAACTGCTCGACCAGCGCATCATAAAAGGTCGTGCCCGACTGCAGCGGTATCGGCGCATCATTAGAGAGCTCGGGTATATGATCGTCCTTTAATCGATAATCGCCTGGCTCATCTTCATCATCATGTACATAATCGCTGACATTCACATCGGTATAGTCGTCGCCATCTTGTCCGCTATCGAGCGAATCATCGGCTGTTTCTCCCTCATCAGCAGTACTCGTACGCTCCTCGAATCGTTCGGCATCGAGTTCCAGCGCCGGGTTTTCTTCGAGTTCTTCTTTGATGCGGGTCTCGAGCGTGGCGGTGGGCACCTGCAACAGTTTCATCAGCTGAATTTGCTGAGGCGACAAGCGCTGTTGTAGCTTTTGCTGTAATCGTTGTTGCAGAGCCATGTGTATATAAAAATTCTAATCCTTGACCAGCATCGTAATCGGCACCAGATCGCTCTCCAAATTGTTTTTTCCGACCGCGCTTACGTAAAACTGAAATCGCTCTGCCCCTTCACGCAATGAAACCTCTTGATCGAATCCTTGTGGCTTTACCACAATGGCGTGAATAAACTCACCGCTGTTAGAAAGTGAGGCAAGGGAGCGGCCTGCCGGAAAACGATAGAGAACATAATATTTTATCGCCGTACGATTCTCTTTAGAAGGCTGAACGGTAAAGCGGATCGTTTCTGCCTTTCGAGACACAATGGAAACAGAAGGAGCCATCGGGGCTTTGCCTGCCATCCAAGGCATAGGGGGCAACAAGGCAGGATAACGATAATAATTTGTACGCAAACTATCGTTCCATCCATTCGGATTTGTTGCGAAAGACTTGCTGCTAAAGTATACGCTGCCCTGTACTTGTGGGTAGCCTCTCAATAATTGTATTTGATTGGGCAACTCACCCGGATTTTTCCAACCCGATTGATTTTTATCTAATGCCCGGTAAATACCATGGCCGATATAAATGTGTTTACCATAGGCATTGCGGCTCCACCAGTCGAGCAGTTTCTCGTACGCAATCTTATCATGACCGATCTCGAGGTAGAGTTGTGGTGTTACGTAATCGATCCAACCTTTCTCTAACCAAAGCAATATATCTGCATAGAGATCGTCGTAATTGGTTTGACCGGCACGACTATCGCTGCCTCTTTCATCCTTATCCTTGTTGCGCCAGACGCTAAAAGGAGAAATACCAAAACGAACATCTTTATTAACAGCCTTGATGGCTTTGCTGATGGCCACTATGATCGAATCGACATTGCTTCTTCTCCAGTCATCTTTATTCAGCGAAGATCTTGAACGGGCATACGAGGCCGCATCAGGAAATTCCTTTCCGGCTATACGATAGGGATAAAAATAATCGTCCATGTGAATGGCATCGACCGAATAACGTTCTACGATATCTCGTACGACCTGTACCACAAATCGCTGTGCTTCTGTATTGCCCGGATCGAAATACTTTTTATCGCCGTAGGTCAAAAACCACTCCGGATGAATTTTGGTAATATGTGCCGGAGCAATTGACGATTTGCCAATGGTTTGGACAGCACGATAGGGATTGAGCCAGGCATGAAATTCCATTCCCCGCTTATGCGTTTCTTCGATCATAAAGGCCATGGGATCCCAGTAGGGCGAGGGGGGCTTGCCTTGCTGCCCGGTCAGAAACTCGCTCCAGGGTTCATACGAAGAAGGATAAAAGGCATCGGCGGCCGGACGCACCTGCACGATCATGGCATTCATGCCGTTTCGTTGGTGTTGGTCCAGTATGGCGATAAAATCGGCACGCTGTTGGGCCGGATCGGTAACTCCGCCTCTTGGCCAATCGATGTTGGCTACGGTTGCGATCCATACACCTCTGAATTCATACTTGGGCTGCGCCCAGAAAAGGGAGGGCGACAGTAACATTGTCAAAAGACCGATCAATGATAACCTCATTGGCCAAAATTACGTTTTTCAACGTCATTTATCTATACTAGAGTTACTCCCCCCACACACGTGTGCCCTCAGAACAATTGGCGCAGATATCGATGTTCTTTCTCCCTTTTAAGATCTTGGCCCGAAACTGACGATAGAGTTCGCTGTGCCATATGTCGACAAAACGTTGTTGTTGCAAGTTGCCCATTTGATATTGTGCATCCTTGTCAAAGCAACAAGGGGCGACCAGTCCGTTCCATGTAATAACCGGGTCATGCCAAAGTCGCCAGCAATGATTGGACAGCTTTCCTTTAAACTGATTGCCCTGTGGGGTGCGGCGATAACGACTGTACTCTTCGCGCGTAGGGATCAGTTGGTGCGGATCGTTTTCGTAATCATAGATCTGGGCCGTCTTAAACCAGATATCATCTACTCCGATGGTGCGCGCAAGCTCCCTGGCCTCTTCGATCTGGTGTTCGTTAGGGCGTACGACTAAAAATTGAAAAACAATGAATGGTGTTCGGCTTTTACGTTCTTTCTTCCATTTTACCACACGAGCGGCTCCTTCCAACACCTTGTTCAACTGCCCTCCTACCCGGTATTGTTGATAGACCTCTTGTGTAGTGCCATCGATTGAAATGATCAACCGATCCAATCCGCTTTCGATGGTCCGACGCGCATTTTCATCGGTCAGATAGTGTGCGTTGGTAGAAGTAGCCGTATAGATCTTTCGCCTCGACGCATAAGCGACCATCTCTAAAAAAGAAGGGTGCAAATAAGGCTCTCCCTGAAAATAAAAAACCAAATAGAACAGATCACGATGCAGCTGGTCGATGGTCTGTCTGAAAAAATCGGTTTGCAACATTCCGGTTGCACGTGTAAAAGAGCGTAGGCCGCTAGGACATTCAGGACAACGCAGATTGCAAGAAGTAGTAGGCTCAACGGAGATCGATACGGGGAGCCCCCACTGAACGGCCCGGCCTGTGTACTTGCTAATGTAGTAGCTTGCTAACACGATGAGTGCGTTCCACGCGCGACGAATGGTAAACTTCGAGAGCAGATTGATGCTGTCTTGAAAATGAAAACGCCTCATGAATGACGGGGCTGTTTTTTTACAAATTCATTTACATAGATACGGATCAGCAGCATCAACAAAGAGATCAACAGCGGACCAAAGATCAGCCCAATAAAGCCGAACAAACTCAGCCCTGCGATCACTCCAAAAACAGTATTTAGCGGATGAACATCGCCAATACGGCGAAGCAATGTAAAGCGCATTACATTATCAACGGTACCAATTACACCAAAACCAAAAACGGCCATGGCGATTCCTTGCGTGTATTGACCGCCTGCCAAAAAAATCAAGATCAACGGAATATAGGCCAACGCAGCACCGATCACAGGCAACATTCCTGCAATGCAGGTAACTCCAAACCAGAAAAACGGTTCGGGCACACCGATCAGCCAATAGCCGACCAAGCCAACCAACCCTTGCGCAAAAGCCACTACGGGAATTCCGACGGCATTAGCCACCACCATTGTATGTACTTCTTTTTCTAGCAGCCCCGTGTTCTCATCCTTAAAAGGGCTGTACGCAAGCAAAACCTTTTCGAGCGACTCGCCGTTCACAAATAAGAAGTACAAAATAAAGTAGAGAAAAAAGGTAGTGGATACCGTATTGAAGGTGGCCCCCAAGATCTGTGGGAGCAGTCCGGCCAGCCAGTTACCCAGTTTGTTGATATTGTCGTCGCTTAATATGGTAATGGCATAGCGCTGCTCTATCTCCGAGGCCAGTTGCTGTAACGAAGCCACCACCTCGCCGGAGTGTTGCAGGGCATAGGCAATCTTGCCCGACAACATCTGCACCAATAAATAGACCGGGAACATTATTGCGATCAGGGAGGCCAGCATCAGCAATAGGGCGGCAGCTCCTTTTTTCCACTTTCTCTTCTCGGTAAGATAATTGAACTGCTTGCGAAGCAAGATATACAGGGTAAGTGCCCCAAGGAGCGCAGGAAAAAAAGAATACAACTGATAAAACAAGACGACACCAATGAACAAGATAAGGGCGATCAAAAAAATTTGGCGTAGCCTGTTCGTGTCGATGGCCTGACTCATAGTACTTAAAAATAACTAAAATTATACAGCTCGCAACCGGGCAGCGGCCGCTTCGAGCGTCTCTTGCTT